>JAYEKF010000030.1:0-13287 GCA_034660895.1 Thermoproteota archaeon
TGTAAGTAGTAGCCCTCTGCACAGCCGATGTCTGCAAAAGTCGTCACATGATGTTCTTTGAATGCCTCCGTGAGGAAAGAGACAACGTACTTCAGTCTTTTTCTGTGCCACCAAAGTTTATGTTTACTTCCTTTCACATACATTAACTGTTGATGTGAGATGCGTTTAGCTTCTTCTTCGTAAAATTTCTTTAAGTGCCTCTTGTCTATACGCTGCACAGAGCTAAATCTCCTACTGATTTATGGTAAGGATTATGTTGTCGAAAAATGCAACGGTTGGATAAGTGGCGTCTACATTAACCACTGCAAGCTCTACTACAATTACGTTAGGTATAGGCTCTTGGAACTTTTCCATCCAAATTTTGTTCAGATCGAAGTTAAAGGTTTCAAGGTAAGGTTGCAGTTCTAAAACGTTGGATTGATTTTGGTGAAGTACGCTTGGGGTTGCAAAAGTAACATGTCGCGTTCGGTTAACATCAAACACAGACAACTCAACCGTGTTCGGTGGAGAAACACCGCTTGCATTGAGATCGAATGATAATGTAACGTTCAACGCATCTGCCAAGTAAACCTTCCTATTTAACCAGCAGGAATAGAACCAACGCGATGTTTGATTCTTCAACGCCATCATTCTCAATAAACGATTGCCACTCTCGTTACAAGTAACGTTCATGCTGTAGTTGCCATATCCAACCTGCCCACTTCTCCATCTCATCTGCGTTAAATTCAAATCTTCAAAATTTTCTCTAAATAGAATGTTAGGATTTGGACTTGAAGCCACACTGAAAAGATATGAATTGCCCACGTTCTTTATCAATTTAAAGGTGGGATTACCAAGAAAGACAAAAGGATCCCATTTTACATTCTCCTCTTGCCACTGTAGTAGAACACCCGCCCGCCCGCGCGAACCCAAAAAGACATGTGTTATACTAAAATGGTTCATAAGGGCGTACGTAGTTTGGTTTACCACTCCTTGCTGAATCAGATTGATAAGTCTACGATATGAGGAGGAAAGCCAATATGCAGACATTGGGAAAACAACCTTCTTCTGTGAAACACTAGGTATGAAGAGGCCAGGTTCATACGCATTAATTAGTACAGTAACATTAGAAGGCAAATGGTCTTTCATCCAAGTCATAAGCTTATAGTCGCTTTCCCCCGTTATAGCGTATAAACTGCATAGCTTTGTACACTCCTCGCAGCTTATCGAAATTGTGTAATGAATGAACGGAACATATAATGTTGAAAATACTAAGATAGTTGCCACAAGACTTGCTAAGGCTACCTTCTTCTTATCTTTTCCAACAATCTTATGGAAAACGCTGACAAAAAACGCTTGTAAGGTGGGATAAAGCCGAATATTAAAAGTTGCAATAAGTAGACAGACGGAGATATACAACAAAAAGGAAATTCGGGTCCACACCACCAAGGGCATAATAAACGTACAAAAATTCAGGAAAATAACCGATGCAAAAACGGCTAAACCAATTTTTTCTGTAACTAAAAGTTTACGATTTCCGTGAAAAGATACGAAAAGTGTTAAAAAGCTGGCGAAAGCCAACCCGATCCAGACGATTCTTAGTGCAGGGTTCGGATGGATATTGTAAAGTGAAACTAACCACGTGGGAAAGTTCGCTAAGATAGAAACTATTGGCGATTGCCATGGGGAGGGTTTTGGGGTGGGTGACGATGTGACATCCGCAACGATGTCGTTGGGAAGCCCTATATTATGCCCCGGGTACGGGTAATATCTTACGAATCTATACAAAAATGGTGCAATAAGTAGAAGACTGAAAGTACACATAATCAGAAAGTTGCGAAAGCTACGCATTCGTGTATGCTTACGAACAGCTTCAACCAGCAACCATATGATTGAAGAGGCGATTAACACTTCATAAAATGCAAGGTTCAGCGCAGCCAAATACCCAAATAGAACTCCGATAACTGATAATTCAACTATTTTGTTTCTGTTGAATAAATCGAGCAAAAAAGGTAAGAAACCAAGACAAATAAAGAACAACGGAAAGCCTACGACAAACGGGTTGCCTCCCCAAGTTATGAACTGCGGCCACATGGAAACAAAGGCCATTATGAAAGCAAAAATCATGCCTAACTTTTGCGTCGGACTTATTTTTTTCCCTAAATAGTACGCTGCGAGTACAGTCATTGCACTGAACAAGGGGGTCAAGTAGAACACCGTTTTTGGTGGTATAAACCCTAAGATGCAACTCGCATAGGCAAATATAACATGGGCGCCTTGTGGATAAATGATTGCGGCGGATAAGTAGGGGTGATGAGTGGCAGGGATCTGTCCGTTTTCTAAAATTAACTCGACAAAAAGGGCGTGTAAAGAAGTATCATAAATGCTGCCAAATACAAACTTGGTAATTGGTGTTACCTGAATCGACAATGCTACAAAAAAGATGGCGAGTACGGTTGAACATTCCAGCAAAGTGCCTTTACGTGTCAGCAAGTAATTTTTAGCCTTAATTTTTATACTTGTATGTTCTTGTTCAGCGGATTTGGTTACCGCTCTGAGCTTTCTTAAGTAAAAAATGGTTAAAAAGGCAATACACATCAGGGTTATCGTCCATAGGATAATTACATTAAATAAACCAAGAGGGATCGCCGCCAAAGCGTAAAGAACTATACCGCCCAAGTATACATCAAGTACAACTATTTGCAGAATGTTCAGTTCATGAAAAAGGCTAGAATAACGGCGGATAACCATCCTCAATGGTTCTCCAATTATTGACAGCAGGACCATCACGGAGAGAAGCTGAAACACCAACAACATCCCGATTACTTCCCAAGAGTCTCTACGAGACTCATATCATATTCAACTTATGAATCAATCCATGCTTTATAGTCTTTAACTGCAAACTTTGCACTTTCAACTCGGTAAAAATAAGGAAGCTTCCCACGAATAACGTCGAAAATGGCTAAAACACGGCAGATAAACTCCATAAAAACCATGATGATGATGTGCGACATTCTTCTCCAATACTTCGATGTTAGTTTCAAGAACGACGGCAAAACCAGACGCACACTAGCTGTGGGGACCGTGTGATTCAGTTGCCTCTTGATCAGAATATGCCCTTCATAAATTCTCTTTCGCTTAGCAATGTAGTCCTTAAGGTTGGTTGGATCCTTTGTGTAGACAACTGCGTCAGGAACGTAGGTGACAGCATACCCTTGATTTTGTGCCCAGCATGAGATAAATTCGTCGTCTGAAATGACGTAATGTGGAAGATGTTTTATGAGTTTTTTTCGTACAGCAAAAAACGTTCCATTCACTTTTGGCGGTAAATTCCTACGCAACAGATACTCGCATACATGGTGGTGCAGTTCCCGTTGGAACCTTGACGCAAAGGAAAACAGTCCCTTTCCATAGTTCAAAGATAGAACATTTCCGCTCACAACGCCCAGATTTTTATTCGACAAAAAAGGTGTTGTAATTTTATCTATGCATCGTTCACCAAGCAAAGTGTCCGCGTCAATGAACACTATTACGTCACCCTCAGCATATGCCAAAATTTGATCCAACACAGCGGCTTTTCCCATCCTTTCTCCCCTAGAGAGCAGCTTTACCGCCAAAGACTCACGACACCTTTGCGCCACCTTAATAACCTCTTCCTTTGTTCCATCAGTACTACCGCTTACGTTAACTACAACTTCATTAACGTTGTCTCCCACTTGGTTAACCAACGCCAAAAGAAGAGAACTAATTCTCTCTCTCTCGTTATAGGCGGGTACGCCAATCGTCACCTTAACCTTCTTACAACCGTTATTTAAGCTCGACATATTCATTGTGGAAATTCTTTTATTGTTCTCTCTTTAAAGATTATTTGGTCACACAGCTGAAAGTAATTTAAGCAACACAACTCGTCAAAACATTATTTTTTTCTTTTAATCTCCGACCCCAAGATGCACCCTTCCCCACAGTTTTCTTAACGCTTTATGGCTACCAAATATTATCAAGAGGTATAGTATGATCCAAGTCATAGAGTACAATTCTCCATAGAAGTCGTGGAAAGTGTAAGCGGCGGCCTCCCCTTGGTGCATTCTAATTAAGAATATGGATACAATTCTTAGGATGTTGACGATGTACGTACCGACGGCTCCAATAACAAAGTAAATCGCCTTAGTTGTGGTATGCATATCCATGTCTTTTAAGAAGAGCAAAGTTGTGAACGTATAGATGAACAAGCTTTGTATTCCTGCACAAGGCCAACCTATTGCATACGCAACGGGGTGCGAATTCTCCCACACGCAAAGAGTGGGAAGCTCTACCCCTTTTTGTATGGTCGTAGTAAGCCAAGTTTTGTACCCCATCCAGTTTAGGACTTTTTCTGCTGACGAAGCCGTAAACGGAACAAGAGCTTGAAATGGAGTAAAAGCACCACTTGGATATACGGCGTCAGCCATGTACACTCCTCCAATCGCCCCAAGGAAAAACAAAGACACTGAGAAGCGTATTAACCCATCCACTTTATAGATAAACCAGATAAAGAGGGCGAATAAGACGGAAAATATTAAGTATTCGACTGAAAGGGGCCAAGAGAATTTGAGAAAATAATCCCCTGTGATTCCCAATAGTTTACCCAGTTCTATTATCCCTTGATTCGTCGTTATAGCGTAAGAGCCTAAATTCGTCGTTACGACATACGGACCCAGATTTGTTATTATGACGTAGATGGTCGGCGCAGCTGCGAGTGCCGTGAGGACAAGGGTTCTCCAGTGTTTAAAAGAAACAAATTCTTTGCGGGGGAGCTTGTCCCTCGCTAATATAAATTCTAAGAGTAAGAGCCAAAGAAATAGAAGATATAAGGTTCTGCCTTTCCAAGTACGATAAAATAGTCCAGGATTAAAAACGTACAGAAGAGAAATTGGTACGATGAAAGGTAGAAAGAAAACTATGTGAAACCAATTTTTGCTCACTAAATTAGCGAATGCGCTCCACGATATTTCAAGTAGAGAACGCGCACGCTGGAAGGCAAGCTTCAGTTGAGTTATCCGCCGAAGTTGTGTAACTGCGATCATCTATCCCACTCCGTTACGCGAATTCCACGCCTCATTAGATCCGTATCCAGAAAGCCTTTTACTTATTTATTTTCAAACCTCTGGTTTCCTGAACCAGTCATACGCTGCTTTAGATTCCTATATGCACCGTGCACTCTGATGAGCTATCGCGATCTAGAGCCGGCTGGTGAAGGCGGGTCGTGAATTCTCTGGGCGCCCTAGTTTTTTAACTTTAGCTTTTAAAATATAAATCAAGAAAGCACGAATTTCGTCAAGTGTAAGTTTTGATTTTCCTCTCTTCCTATTTGTGAATGTTACGGGTGCTTCTTTAACTTTGAAGTTCTGGAGACAAGCTTGTCTAAGAGTTTCTATTTGAATTTCATAAGTCTGGCTGTGAAGGAAGCCGAGTACATTTCTAACATAATTTATGGAATAACATCTCAAACCACTGGTGCAGTCACGAACTTGCATTCCAACCGTGGTTGAAGCGATGAAACTTGCTATTCGACTAATCAGCCTGCGCATGAGAGACCAGCCCACAATTTTACCCTCCTCGCAATATCGACTACCAACCACTAGATCATAGTCGTTTTGCGCCGTCTGAATTAATTTTGGAATGTCTTTCGGATTGTGCGAAAAGTCTGCGTCCATCGTGATTATGTAGTCAGGGGGGTTGTCTGATGAGAGAATCAGTTGGAACCCATCTGTGATGGCGGTTCCTAAGCCAAGTTTTGAAGGTCGAACATATAAGAGGATGTTGTCGTATTCTTTCTGGAGTTTTCTTACTTTAGAAATTGTTCCATCAGGGCTGGAATCGTCAACAACGAGAATGAAGCAGTTAAGTTTTAGATCTTGGATTTCACGGATTAGGCTTTCGATGTTCTCTGCTTCGCAGAATGTTGGAAGCAAAATAGCAACACGATGGTTCCCTTGGCTGGTCTGGCTAGACTCGGCTTGTAGGAATCCGTTTTCGCCTTTATACCTACCATCTATCAGCTGGTAGTTGTTCATTGCTTCCAAGGTTCCTTTTTCTCGAATGTGCTAACAAGTCATATTTAAAATTATTACATACTCGGATAGTTATTTAACAATTCAAAGTGGTTAACTCTTTGATATCAGCTTTCTTCGGTAATAGGTAAGTGGATGCCTTATTTTTTTGCATATTTCATTTGGGTTTACACAAATTCCATGGGTGCGTAGCATGCTGCATTTTGGAGGGAGGTACTTTGTTCTGGAGCCTCTTTCACCGGCGATGTGTTCTACTTGGTAACGGGTCATTCTTTCGTTGAAGTCGGAGGAGGAGCGGAACAGGTTGACAACTTCCTCCACGGGCATACCTATGTTTATTAGAAAGGAGGTTAAGGCGAAGCGGCTGATGTGGGAGATGGGGCGTCCAGATTTGGCTGTGTCGTACAGTTGTTTCATGCATGGGGGAAACGCGGATGTAGCTATGTCTTTTGGGAGTTCTTGAATTTTGGTTTTTCCTCTTTTTTCGATGAAAAGTTGTGTTAACTGCTCTACGAGGCTGGTTATGTTTTGTGGTAGGGATTTTACTTTTTTGTTTAGGTTTTCTTCTATGCGTCTGCGGATTTCTTCTTCTAGCAGACGTGTGGCTTCAGCCTTTGTGATGTGGACTTCCCCGTTTATCATTTGTCGGTTTACGAGTTTCCATTTTTTGCTTCTGAGGTTGGTTGAGTTTTCTAGGAAGTTTGTGAAGTGCAGTGTGAAATCGCAGCCTGTTGTGCGTTTGGGTTGTATTTTCCATTGAAAGTTTTTTGCGATGGCCAGAATGGTTTCTTTTTTTTCGTTTTTCAGGCTGCTTGAGGCTATTTTTGCTTCAGCTAGTGCGTAAGTTCTTTTTAGGTAGGGGTTTTTTGTTGAGGAGGCTATTATTGTAGCTATTGGGAAGGAGGCTATTTCTACGTCTTGGTTTGGCGACGGTGTGCCGGTTGTGCCGTTTGTTACGGCGTTTTTCACGCGGTTTTCTGCCCGTTTCAGCATGGGTTGGTAGTCTGGGTTTTGTAGGTCTTGTATGTTTATGTTTAGTTTTCGCAGGTAGTATGCGGCTTCTGGGGTGAAGGGGTATTTAGCTAGGTTGTGTTTGGTGAGGACTGGCTTGCCCTCCTATGACTTATTCTACTTCTATGCGTGGTGCTAGATAGAATGTGAGTTTTGCTTCTTTTTGCTGTTGGAAGTCGATTTTTATGGGCATGTCGTTTGCGAATTGTAGGGTTGCGATTTCGCTTGCTGCAGACGCTGCTTTTATTATGTCGGTTAGGTAGCTTAAGGAGTAGATGGCTTTTGCTTGTTGGGTTGTTTGCAGGTCTAGTAGTGCGTCGCTTCCTTTTTGGAGTTCTATGTTAGCGCCCATCAGGTCTCCTTTCGCGTTTAGGGTTAATTTCTCGTTGTCCGCTTCTATTTTCACGTGGTCGCTTACGAGTTGAGCGTCACTTATGGCTTGGTTTAACCCTTGTGTTGTAAGTTTGGCTGTTACAGTGAAGGTTACTTTTGGTGTTGGAACTTCTTCTTGTGCGGCTTCCAGCGTTGGCATGTTAAAGGCACGTGTGTAGTTTCCTGTTATGGTGATTTGTAAACGTGCGGTTTTTGGATCCAGCTTAAGCGTGATGGTTTCGTTTGTTTTTGCTCCTTTCAAGAGTTTCTGGAGTTCTGTTATGTTTATGCACAGTTTTGTCGGCTCGTCGCATACGTATTGATCGAAGTTAGTTTTTGGGATCATCAAGTTTATCATGGCTACTCTGCTTGGATCCATAGCTCTTAATTGAATGGTTTCTGGGGTGATGTTGAAGGTGGCTTCTTCTATCAGGGTGTTTATGGTTGTGAGGGTGTTTTTGAGGAACCGCGGGTTTGTTGTGGTTATTTGAAACATGATTAGATACGTCTCTCCTTTCAGGTTTCCTAATGCTAGTTTATTTCAGACGTTTTAAAACTTATCTTACTTATAATAGAGGGGTGTATCGGTACAGGAGTTCTATATCTATTTCCTTATCTTTAACTTTCACTTACATTTTAACTAACAGCTAAAACCCTCACGTAATCGGCGGTGTCAGTACAACTATCAGCAACGTCCTCCATAAAATCAAATAATTCCTTCAAAACAACAACCACACCGCAATCTAAACCCTCAAACGACAACAGCAACCTCTTCCCGTCCAAATAACGGTCATCAACCATACTCTCAACTTCATCAACCCTCTTAGCCAACTTAACCGCCCTACTAACATCGCTCCCCAACAGTTCAATAGCCCTCCTCAAAGTAGTAGCGCATTCAACCAAATCCTTCGCAACCTCCACACACAAACTCCATATTTTCTCAGGGACTTCAGCCTCCAAAAGAACTAAAACGCTCCTACCAGCATCCTTAACATCATCAGCCATAGTATCCAAACGCTTCACCAAATGCATCAAATCCTCACGATCTCTAGAAGGCAAACTACCCTTTGTAGACTCCTCAAAAACAGTTCTCCTAAGACAATCAATCTCTCTCTCGGTCACAAAAAGACGTTCAATACACCGCCTCGCCTCCTTCACGTTACCTCCAGAAGCAGCAACAATACTCTTCTCCAAATCCGTAACCGTGTCGATAGCTAAAGTCATCTGACGGTAAGCAATGTCTAAAACTTTACTCCTACGGCGCCCAATAAACCACTTCTCCACAGCCACTCCCCCAAAGCACGAACAATAATTGTTGTAATATCCCCTTAAAAATGTTAGTAACACATGGCTTTTACCTGAGTGTTTGAACTGATTGCACGTCCACATTATTTATTAAGTCTTAATACGCACTATAGCTTGTTTGAACACTCATCACATAAAATAAAAACCGCCTTGTCAAGAGCGGATGCGCTAAAACAAACGGTGCAAAACAAAATTGACAAAACTCAAAGAAATTAAAGAAACGTTCGGAGAGAAAAAACCATCCGTGTTTCGAGAAGCATACCCTATACAAGAACCCCACGTCTACGCCGCTATCGTGAAAGACCCATACACACAAGAAATACGATACAAAGTAATCGAGCCAACATTAGAGGAAGAAGAAAGAAAACAACTTAACGAAATCAAACATTTATTAATGGAAGAAATCGACGTCAGCCTAAAAGAAATTGAAACACGTGAAAAAGCTACAGAATACCTAAAAGGAAAGGTTCAAGAAATCGTTAAAGCCTACCGCTTGAAAGCTGCGAAAAAGGCCATAGACAAATTCATGTACTATGTGGTGCGCGACTTTATCGGCTACGGAAAAATCGACCCGTTAATGAAGGACCACTTGATTGAGGACATCTCTGCGGACGGCGTCAACATTCCCCTTTATGTTTGGCATCGATTGTACGAGTCTCTTCCCACTAACATCGTTTTCGAAAACGAAGATGAACTAAATTCTTTTATCGTTAGATTGGCTTATGTCGCTGGAAAAGATGTATCAATTGCGTCACCAATGTTGGACGCTTCGCTTCCTGATGGGAGCCGTGTCCAACTTACTTATGGAAGTGAGGTTACTCGAAGAGGCTCCACTTTCACGATACGTCGTTTTCGTGTAGATCCACTCACTATTTCTGACTTGATCTCGTTTAACACTCTTTCTCCTGAAATGGCGGCGTATTTCTGGTACATTATTGAAAACCGTGCTTCCGCCATGGTGGCTGGGGGGGTAGCATCTGGAAAAACCACTATGCTTAACTGTTTATCAATGTTCATTAAGCCGGAACTGAAAATTGTCAGCGTTGAGGATACACCTGAACTAAATCTTCCACATGAAAACTGGATTCCCTCCGTTGTGCGGCTGGTATTTGGAGGTAGAGAGGAAGGTTTGCGGTCTATCACTTTATTTGATCTCTTGAGAACAGCGGTTCGGCAAAGGCCTGACTATATTATTGTTGGTGAGATTCGAGGTGAGGAAGCGTACACGCTTTTTCAGGCGATGGCGACGGGGCATTTGGGCATGAGTACTATTCACGCTGAATCTGTAAATGCTATGATTAACCGGTTGGAGTCGGAACCTATGAACATTCCTAAGTCTTTGCTTGCGATGATGGATGCCATGATGGTGATGTTGAGAACAGAAATCAATGGAAGGCCGGTGAGGAGGGTGCTTGTGGTTGAGGAAATCATGGGTTTTGACTCTAAAACGGAGGAACTGCAAACCAATGAGGTTTACCGATGGAACCCAAAGAACGACAACTTTCGCTATTCCGGTCGCAGTTGCGTTCTAGAGAGAAAGAGAGTGAAATTTGGGCTTAGTGAGGAGCAAGTTGAAAAAGAACTTCGTCGGAGAAAAACAGTGTTAAAATGGATGGTGAAAAATGGGATTCGGCGGTACACCGATGTTGCCCGTGTTATCCGGGAATACTACGCTGACCCCGACCGGATGTATCGAAAGGCGAGAGTAGGAGCATGATGAGCTGGAGTAAACTGCGAGAACTCGCTAAAAGAGTACATCGACGTGTACACCACATTCTCAATCCCTTGGTTTCTTCCGTTCAGGGATGTTTCAATCGATTGATAAGGAAAGTTCAGTTGGGCGTAACTAAGCCGCAGATGTTTGCTTATCAGCTTATTGGAGAAAAAACCGCCCAAGTTTTGCCTTTGTTTAAAGATATGGATGTTAACTTGCGGAGGTCGGGGATGAGGATGGGCTTCAAGGCTTATGTCAGCTTAACCGTTCTAACAAGTTTACTTGTTTCCACCATTTTCCTCGCTTTAGTTCCAGTTATTTTGTTTTCAATTTTTCATTTTTCCCTTCTTTCTTCTATCCTTTTTGGAGTTGGAGGAAGCTTGCTTGTTGGAGCATTAACTGTGATTTGGTTTTATGGCTATCCAATTTACCGTGCAGACAGTTTAAAACGAACCCTAGAAGACGGGCTTCCTTTCACTACGGGTTACATGGCTATTTTAGCTGGAGCCGGGGTGCCACCCGATTTGATTTTTCGTTCCTTGGCTAAAGTGGACGCTCCACTAGCGGTTTCCGGGGAGGCAAGAACTATCACGCGTGATGTAGAGCTATTCGGTAATGACATTATTTCCGCCTTGAATGCGGCTTCTGAACGAACCCCGTCAGAAGGATTCAAGGATTTGTTGGAGGGCTTTATAGCAACAATGCATTCTGGAGGAAAATTGGTTGAGTATTTGACCGACCGGTCGAGCCAATTCATGAGGTTGAAACGAATTTCTTTACGCCGGTTTTCGGACACCTTAGCGATTTTATCTGAGGTTTATGTCACTTTACTTATCGCCGGACCTCTCCTTTTGGTGGTGATGTTAGCAGTTATGGCTATGCTCGGCGGAGGATTAGGGTTTGCAAGCCCAGGTCTCTTGTTGCAGTTGTTAACCTACATCGCTATTCCAGTTGCATCCATCATTTTCCTTGTCATTTTGGACGCGGTGTCACCGAGGTGGTGAAAAGGTGCCAAAGATAGAAAGATGGGAGAAGAATATTGCGTGGATAGTCTCCACTAGTTTAGGAGCCGCAATCATAGTCACCGCCTGTTTGACATTTTGGAGAAAACCGCTTTTCGATGAATATTTAATGTTGGCTGTGATGGTGACAGTTTTTCCTCCAGCGGTGCTGGAGTATGTGAACTATCGATGGAAAAAAGCTGTTGATGAACATTTACCTGACCTTTTTAGAAGCATCGTTCAGGGTCAACAAACGGGTATGACCTTGTCGTGTGCGTTAGAAGAAGCTTCAAAACGGAATTATGGGCCGTTGACTGGGGAGTTGAAAAAGATGATGGTGCAAGTGTCCTGGGGAACGCCCTTCGAGGAAGCCCTTCGAGCTTTAGGCAAACGTGTGAACACCGCGTTGGTGCAACGTGTGGTGCCGCTGATTATTGAGGCTGGGCGGGCTGGAGGACGAGTTGAAAAAGTTTTTGCTCCTACAGGCAAGTTTATACAGGCAACCCTTACGCTGGAGAAGGAACGGCGAACGGAAACCAGACCTTACATCGCCATTGTTTACGTGGCTTTCTTCGTTTTCCTTTTCACTATAATCATGCTTTTCAAAACTTTCTTCGTTCAGGTGGAGGGGGTTCCTGTTCTCGGCGCCGCCGTGCTGACACCACAAGAGACGAGAAGAATCTTTTTCCATATGAGCCTTGTTCAAGCTTTCTTTGGTGGTTTAGTGGCGGGAAAAATGAGTGAAGGAACCGTAAGCGCTGGGTTGAAGCATAGCATGATTATGATGGTGTGCGGTTATCTGGCGCTTAAATTCGTGATATAAAGGTGATGGTGTTGAGAAGTTTGTTGTGGAGTAAGAAGGGAATCACGCCGGTTCTAAGCAATCTTTTGCTCACTGTTGTAGCGGTTGCAGCCATGTCTATTGCGGCGACTGCCACTTACGTTATTAGCAACAATCTACGCGAAAACATGGGAGAACGCTTTATTGTGGAGGACGTGTGGTTCAAAACTGGTGGTGAAATTGGGATTTACATTCGTAACACGGGTAAGGTGTCTATCGAAGTAGCTTCTGTCTATTTGAATCGCACACCGCAGTTGCTTACTCAAGTTGAGTTTGGGGTTGGTGAGCATGGTTGGTTGAACATCACTTATGATTGGAATCCTAGTTCTGTTTATCATCTAAATGTGGTGACGAAAAGGGGGACACGTGTTGAGGACTATTACAAGACTCCTTAAGCTTAGACGAGACAATCGAGGGGTTAGCAACGTTATAGTAGTTGTGTTAAGCCTCATACTCGTCGTTACCATCGTGTCCAACGTCATCTTGTGGAGTTACCAAATGAACCAAATGGACTGGGAAAAAATGCGTGAAAGCATCGAAATAACAGATGTTAGCCGCGTAATTGAATCTTCATGGTCCGTACCGTGGAGCGAGTATACCGTGGGCGTAGGTAATCATGTAAGCGGTACATATGAAGATACACAAGCAGTTAATGATGGTTGTTGGGAAACATTTAGAGAAACAGGTTGGTTTTCGTACAGGCTACAGATTAACAACACTTTCATTTTAAATTTATCAACCTATCCTCTGGCTGAAATACAAACTATTGAAATACGATTAAGATACAGAACTGATGACAATGGTGAACGTTGGCACCTGAAAGCTTACAATTGGACATCAGAAACATACAGCAATAACGGGTTCAATTCCACAGAAGGCCACAAGCCGACAACAGGATGGAACAATTACGTTGTGAATCTTACAAATAAATGGCGTGGTTTTGTAAGGGATGATGGTGCAGTATGCGTGAGGGTTCATGATCAAGGAGGCGACTGGGATCAGACAACTATCGAC
>JAYEKF010000031.1:0-13246 GCA_034660895.1 Thermoproteota archaeon
TCCTTTCTAAAACAAGGGCTGATTCCAGCGTATTTCAGGGGTAACTCTTCGGCGGTGAACACCTCATTCATGTGCATGGCAGCCATCGGATGCTCGGAAGTGGCGATTAAGTACAAGTC
The DNA here is from genome assembly GCA_034660895.1 of Thermoproteota archaeon. Taxonomy (GTDB): domain Archaea; phylum Thermoproteota; class Bathyarchaeia; order Bathyarchaeales; family JAYEKF01; genus JAYEKF01. The sequence continues at coordinate 120 of JAYEKF010000031.1, forward strand.
TTCCCTTTCCACCTTATACAGGGTTTCCTCGAAATCGGCGAGGTCGATTACGCCCTCATACGGTTTTCTTCTCATCATTAACGGAGGCTCCACCGGAATGAAACCTTTCTTCGCTATCTCTTGAAAGGCAAAATTCATTAGTGCCATGTCGAGTAGCGCCCCATCGTTTTTCAAGGTGAAAAATCGGGCGCCGGAAATCTTCGCCGCTCTTTGAATGTCCATTATGTTGAGGGACAATGCTAAATCAACATGGTTTTTAACTGGAAAATCAAATTTTGGTGTTTCACCGAATGTTCGAATTGGAACGTTATCGTTTTCGTCTTTTCCCACAGGCACGGATTCGTGTAGAAGGTTGGGGATTCTCAACAAAAAGCGGTGAACTTTCTCTTGGCGTTCTTCCACTTCCCCCTCTAACTCGCTTATCTTCTTTACAATTTTCTTTGCTTCCTTAATTTTTTCGCTGACGCTCTCACCCTTTTTCTTTAAAGCTGCAACTTCAGCGGTTACCCTGTTTCTTTCATGCCGAAGTTTGTTCAACTCTGTCAACAATCGTCTCCATTCCTTGTCGCATTCAATCAAATCGTTCAGCAGCTTTAGTTTTTCAGCGTCCCCACGTCCTGCAATATTCTTCTTTACAATGTCTGGTTGGTCACGAATCAATTTTATATCCAACACTTTTTCGGTCACCAAACCTCTTTCAGCTGTCTTTAAACCGTTTAATAAACATGAACAATGTCAGCTGTTACGTTTAAACATGGAATCAATTATTTAACTTTGCGACTTGAAACGTGTATGGTCGGTATGGAGGAGACACGCGTGCAAGAAACTCTTAAATGGATTTCGCTTACGTTCGGTAACAAAGTTTGGTCACGATGGATAATACGTGACTGTGATATTGAAGATTAGAAACTTCGTAAGAGGTGCGGAAAGAACTGTGCATCTAAAAAATCATTGCTTGAAGTACAGAGAGTTCGCAAACCGCAATAACTACTATACGTACGCTTCAAGGAAAAGAATTAGGGAAATCTTGAAACGTTCACGTCAAACTTCAACAGTTGCAAGTGCTTTTTCTGCAACTGACACGCAGGATAAAAGGTCATCTAGAGTAGCTATGAATGTTTGAAGTTTCATTTCACATTTAACACGGGTTAAAACGTTGCATCCTTCTCTTTTTGTGTTAATAAGTAAACCAGATGGAGTTTTAATGTTGTCCGGCGAAACCGCCTTGGCAACTGCCTCCGCCTCTCTTTTGTTTTTGTAGGAAAGTGATATTCTAGCTTCCAGACTGTATCCCCTCTATTTCCTCCGTCACTAGCTTGTCAACCTTTTCAATAAAGGAGTCTATGCGGTCGACTGGTATTTGCGCCCCAGCAGCGATGTTGTGTCCTCCCCCTCGTCCACCGTTTTTTTCAGCTGCTACCCGCATAATTTCACCGAGGTCGAAGCCTTTGTTTGTTAAAATGTCCAGAGTTCTCGCTGACACCTTAACGAAGTCTTCGCTTGGAATTTTGGCGTAGGCAACAACCGGTTTCTCATGGTTTGGAAGACTTGTCAAAAGGATGGAGGAAAGGGTTCCAATCACTTTTTCGCTGATGAAGTTTTCACCTTGAACTAGATAGATGCTGTCTAATTCTTTTATGCGCTCCGGCTTCTCCAGCAGCCATCCTAGATACTTGTTTATGGTCCTCCGATAGTTCTCTAACGCTTCTTCAGCTTGTTTGTAAGCGTCACCACGGTCGCCCATACATATAGCTACGCCTACACTTGCTTGGTCTGTGCGTCCAGCGGCGTTCAGCAAAACTGAAAATTCCCGGGCGTCTCGAAGTGGCGTCCAAGGTTCCTCGTGAGTTAACGTGTAAGCATGTCCAATCAGGTTAGACGCATTGCTGGAAAAGCCTTGGGATACAAGGTAGTCTGCAAGTGCTGAGGCTAATTTTGTCTTTTCCTTTTCAGAGAGGTCTCTCAAAGCCCGCCACTTGTCACCGTGCTTTGGTGTAATGCCAAGACTTGCGAGGAAAGCTAGGCTTTTGTCTTCTTCTCCGCTTATGCCGGGAAGGTACGGTTTTGTGGTGTACGCTAAAGCTTTATGAATTGGACGAGTTTCTCTCCCGAAAAAAATCAAGTCCTTCTCAACAGTTAAATAGCCAGCATCCACTGCCTCTTTAACAATTTTATCGTTAACGCCTCCAAGCGCCCGCTGTGGATACTTGTCTTGCATGTCCCCTAGTGAACCAACCACTGCAATACAGACTGAATCTATATTTTTCTTGTTAATCGCCTTTGTAACGAGGTAGGTGACTCCCGCTCCGCTGAGGTCGCGGGCGCCGTCGATTCCGTGAAGATGGGGGTTTACATGAATGAAATTGGAAGGAGTTTCCCCGATAGGTTTATGATGGTCTAGAACGACGACGGTGTAGTTAGAAAGTTTTTCACGCAGTAAGTCTAGGTAACCACTTCCTAAATCCGTAAAGATGGTTAAAGCAGGGTTATCTTTAGCGATCTCCTTCAACATTTCTTCGTCAATCCAATGATGAGTTCGAATGCGAAACCTAGCTCCAAGCCGAGCTAACGCCTTTCCTATAATACCCGCCGCAGCTAATCCATCTGCGTCTAGGTGGGAAGCCACATGAACTAATCCGCCTTTTTCAACACATTCTAGAATTAGCTCCGCTGCTTTAGAAGCGCTATCTAAAAGAAGTCTAAGTTTTTCTTCTTGAGTGGACATGTCTACCACAAAACTACTTGAAAGTGGCCACTTCTGGCTCGTACTTCCAACTCTGCGGTAACACATCTTCCCGCTTGTAATATCTTGACAGCTTGTAAATTTTAGCCTCCACAATCTGAAGAGCCCGCTTATTATGCAAGTCTGCCTTATTCTTTTCTAAATGGGTGCGAAGCCGTGTAGCTTTCTTCAACAACATATCCAAGTCTTCTGGTGTTGAAGGCGCCAAATCCGCTTCTTTCAATATTTGCGTGATTTTTTTTCCTGTGAGACGTTTAACGAGAGGAACCGCGTATTTATCGCGCAGAATGATTCCAATCTTGCTAGGCGAATGTCCTTCCTTCGCTAGTTTAACTACGAGAGTTTTCACGTCCTCAGACGTGTATTCGCACCAACTTGGCGGTCTCTTGCTTACTGGCCGAGTGGAATGTGATCTTCCTTTTTCCTTCTTTGGCAACTCTATTCCCACGAATTATTAAAGAGCATCTAACATTGGCTTATTTAAAGTCTTCCTTGTACCATTTAACAAACTTTTGTAACGCTTGTGCTCGATGCGAATGCCGATTCTTCTCCTTAAGGGTCATTTCTCCGAATGTCTTGTTTCCCGCTTTCCGTGTACTTAGTTTGAATGGTTCAAAAATGGGATCAAAGCCGAAGCTTCCGGTTCCTCTTTCTTCATGGGAGATTTTTCCTTCTACTTTTCCATGGAAACATCTCGGAGACTTTTCTTCTGGGCTGTGGAAGGCGACTACTGATTGGAAATAAGCGTTTCTTTCACGGATTTTTCCCATAAGTTTTATGATGCCTTTGTTTCCTATGGTTCTGTAAACGTAAGACGAGTATGGACCGGGGAACCCGTTTAGGTGTTTTATGAAGAGTCCGGCGTCTTCCACGATGATGGGTAAACCACATTTTTCCACCGCGTCTATGGCACTGGCTTTCGCGATGTTTTCTAGGTTGTCATGTTGAATTTCTACGGCCTCTATCTTTAGCATAGCTGTAGCAATTTTATATTTGGCGAAAACCAGCTGGGCTTCGTTGAACTTGTGAATGTTGGTGGTTACAAAAAACGCAACTTTGCCCTTTGGAAAAGTGTTCATAAACTTCACAACTTTTTGAATCCTTTAGTGGCGGCGTTAAAGTATTTTTCCCAGTTGATTTGCATGATTTCTAAAACGTTTCCATCCGGGTCTATGAACCTAGCTTCTCGTCCGCCCCAAGGTTTATTGTGCGGCTCGTTGAGGAATTTTACTCCCTTTTTGTTGAGGGCTTGATACGTTGTGTCAACGTTATCTACGAGAAATTCTACAGACGGGATGTTCTCACCATGCGCCACTTTTTCTTTCGGAATCAGTCCTATTTCGACTCCTCCGCAGTCGAAACCCGCATAATTGGAATACTCATATTTTTTATTTAACCCCAACGTTTCTTCATAGAAGGATATAGACCTTTTGAGGTTGGAAACATAGAATGTTATTCCCCATACTCTTTTCATAGCTTTCACACCCTTCGTTTAGAAATGTATCTTCCTCTTCTTTCTATTTCCTGAATTTTTTCTAATACGTTTTTTGCTGATTTTTCACCCATTATTTCAGAATATCTCGTCATGACTGCGTTGAAGCATTCTTCTGCGTACTTGTAGTGGGTGCTTTGTAATGCTCTTTTCATAAGGTGTAAATCAACTCCGCGCACCTCCAGTTCGGTGGAAAATTCACCTAAGCCGAAATCAACAAACACTATCTTTCCATACGAGGTTAAAATCATATTAGATGTAGTGAGGTCTCCGTGGACGACGCCGTGCTTATGGAGATTTCCAACCAATTTGCCGATGTAACGGCACAGCTTCCATCTTTCTTCACCCGAAATATCGTTTAGAATTTGTTTCACTTGTTTTCCTTCGATGAACTCCATGATGATGTTTGCTTCCTTAACGTCAACCATGAAGATTGTTGGGGTGGGAACCCCTGATTCCTTAGCTTGATGCATAAGCTGAGGTTCATGCACCGTACGATAGGACCGTATTTGCTCGTCTAACTCCGGGAGGCGATATTTTTTTGGCAGCCGCCGTTTCATAACCACTTTGCGGCCGTGCCACTGCTCCAAAAATAAACTAGCCTCTGCGCCCTTTTTCATCAGCATAGTTAGCTCCTCATTTTTCTATCCATGGCACATCCACGTTGTCTAACCGCCACTTCAACTTAACAAAGCTCTTCTCGATAGGCACCGTCAGCCCACATTGATAAGCGAGTATTCCTGTCCAAGCAATCATAACGCCGTTATCCGTGGCGAACTGCTTTGGAACCGTGCAGAACCGAGCGTTGTGTTCGGTGGCGATTGTCTTCAGCATTGACTGCAACCGCTTATTAGCTGCAACTCCGCCGGTTAACAAAACTTCTTTCTTTTCCGTATGCGCTAACGCCCGCTCTGTCACTTCAGCTAGCATAGAAAAGACCACTTCCTGAAGACTGTAACACAAGTCTTCAAGGCTGTATTTTCCCTCATGAAGTAGTTGGGTTGCCGCTGTGAGCAGACCGCTAAAGGAGAGATCCATACCTTTCACTGTGTATGGAAGAGGGATTAACGTGCGGCCGCGACTCGCCAACTTTTCAACCATCGCGGCAACAGGCGTTCTCTCTTGTGGGCGTAATCCTGCTTCTCTAGCGAAAACGTCGATGCAGTTTCCAACGGCAATGTCTAATGTTTCTCCGAAAATACGATATCGCCGAGCGTCAAATGCTGAAACAATTGTGTTTCCGCCGGAAACAAACAATGTAACAGGGTCTTTCGCGCCTGTTGTGAGTTTGCCGATTTCTATGTGAGCGATGAGATGATTAACGCCTACAAGCGGGGCGTTCAGATAAGAGGCGAGAGCTCTGGCAGCAGTCGCACCAGTGCGAAGACACGGTCCCATGCCGGGTCCTTGTGAAAAAGCTACAATACCGATGTCTTTTGGCTTTATGTTGGCTTTCCGGAGGGCTTCCGCCAAAACTTTTCCAACAACTTTAGCGTGGTGTTGAGCTGCTTCTCGTGGATGAATTCCCCCACTTTCTGATATGTAGGTGCTTGTTACATTAGTTAAGATTTCTCCATCGAAGGAGAGGATTCCAACGCTGAAATCGTCTGCTGTGGATTCTATGCCTAAGCAGTATGGTTTAGTTGAACTGTTTGTTTGCAACCTTTTTCACTCACTACGAAAGGAAAGCCCCTTACTTTTCTTTCAGCCTAGCATACACCTTTTTATTTTAAAGTTACTATTTATAATAGATATCGAGGAAACAAGAGCATGGCGAAGCGGGACAGTTTGGAATACAAATTCCTGCAGTATATTCTGAAAAATGGAGAGGGAGGGGTACTTCAGTCGAGGTTATGGCGTGAAATGGGTGCCACTAGCAGAGAGGGGTCTCGAATAGCCCTTAAACTGGAAGAGAGGGGTCTAATTCAGCGCAAACGAGAGCTCTATAACGGACGATGGACTTATAGGCTGTATCCCACACGGCAACCAAAATCTATTGACTCCATTCTTGATTGCCCCTGCCTTACGTGTCCTGAAAGCAACCGGTGTGGAGCAGGTGGTGAATTCTCACCGAACAACTGCGAAAAACTGACCAACTGGATTTTGGGTGTTGGACGGGAGGAGATGAATCCTTCGGGTGACAGCTGAGATTGCCCAAAACGTGGATTAAGAAACGCAAACGAGAATATTACTATCAAAAGGCTAAAAGGGAAGCATATCGGTCCCGCGCCGCCTACAAGGTTCTTCAAGCTGTAAAGAGATATCATTTTATTAAATTGGGAGATGTCGTGGTTGACTTAGGCGCGGCTCCAGGCGGCTGGTTACAAGCAGTCAGAAAAATGGTGGGGGATAATGGTTTCGTTCTGGGAGTAGACCTAAAACCTATTGAGGTGTTCTCTGAATCTAATATCCACACTATTATCAGCGATATAAGAAAACACGAAACCACTCAACTCATTCAAGAGTTTTTGCCCCGCAACGCGGATGCCGTAGTTTCTGATGCAGCACCAGAAGTTTCAGGAATTTGGGAGCTGGACCACGCCCGCCAAATCGACCTTGCACGTCACTCGCTGAAAATCGCTACGGATATACTTAAGCCGCATGGACATTTCTTCGTTAAGGTCTTCGAAGGCGACTTACTGAATAGGTTCATAAAACAAGTTAGACAACACTTCACCTTTGTTAAAAGAATAAAGCCTAAAGCCAGCAGACCTGAAAGCGCTGAAATGTACGTTCTTGGAAAAAACCTAAAGCAGAGAACGTAGCGTTTTTAGGAAGCCGTCGGAGTAACTCTGTGCAATCATTATTCATCAGATTTTTCTCGTCATTCGGCTAAAGATACATTCTGAACAGTGAAACATAAATGTTTTCAGAACAATAGGACTTTTCGGTGAAGAAACTTGAAGGTGGTGGCAGCGGATTCAGGTGCGGCTCTTCTAAGCAATCGTTTTAAGCCGTTGCTTGTTGTTGCGGCAACAGCTGTGTTAGCCGAACCTCCCTACCGAAAAGCCAGCGTTTCTATAGCTGAGCCGATTTTCGCTGAGGTAGAAAGAGGTACACAGTTAATTGTTCACGAGTTGGAACTTTGCCAAAAACTTCTGAGAGGAGTAAAAGCGGACGTAGTTCACTTGGACATGTCTCTTGGGAGCATATGCTTAAACGACTTGTCTCCCATCGAGCTTTCTAACATGAAAATTTCAAGGAAGGCAAGGAAAAACATTTTGGAAATCTTGCCGTATGTGAGAAAAATTTCGGCGGATATCAAACGTGTCTACAACGTTGATGTTTTAGCTATCGGAAAAGACAGTGTACCTGTAAGGATTGCGGAGTTAACCGCCGGCGCCCACGCTGTCCTCTACTCCGCAGAAAAAGCAATAAAAGAGCGCAAAAACTTGTTGTTGGGTTTACCCGTGAAATGTCACTTAAGACTTGTAAAAGGCGCTGTCACTTTGCAGTCTCTGATACCAAGTGAACACGACATTCTAGGGTGTAGTAGAGATGAAAAAGAGGTTCTCGAAAAAGTTGAGGTTTCAGAAATGCCGAATCCATGTGCTAGAGGTTTCCGAGTCTTAAAGATGGTTCCGAAACGGCCAGGAAAAAGGTTGCTGTAGATGAAATCGAAGAAATTTAGCATTACACAGTTCGATTTAACCAGAAGAGTAAGAATAATTTCAGTTGCTGTCTTCCTCATCGCATCGCTGATTGTCACTTCTGTGGCTGCTCTCATGCCGATGACACTATCCGAGGCTCAAAAAACCAGAGAGGAGTTTGAAAGGATTGAAGAGTTGATTAACGTGCCACTCATTTTTGGAAACAACTTCATGCACTGTCTTATCATGTTCACCCCTTTTGTAGGTCCTATATGGGGCTTTTACGTACTCTACAACACAGGGAGAGCCATCAGCGCTATTGCACTTACGGAAACGCCGAAAATAAATCCTATTTTCGTATTGGCCTTCTTGTTTCTTTTTCCTGTCGCTTGGATGGAATACGTAGCATATGCAACCGCCATGTCCCAGAGCGTCTGGTTCACTTGGCAAATATTTCAACATCAATTCAAGAAAGAAAGCTTCAAAACTTGCGTGTTGATCACCTTTTGCGCGTTACTTCTACTTCTAGCTGCAGTAATAGAAATTGCGATAAAGCTGTGGCTTTCATAGGAAAAGTTTAGCTTTTAACCTTCCTGACGTGGGTCACTTCAAGACTCATGTCGAGAGGTTTTGCACCATACGTTATTTCTCCTAGGCTGACGATGTCTACGCCGGTAGCGGCGAAATCGAGAATGTTTTTCCTGTTGATTCCTCCACTAGCTTCAACCAAAACTTGATTTCGAAGCCCCTGCTTCTCAAGTAATGTTATTGTCTTTTTGATTTGCTGAGGAGAAAAGTTATCTAACATGATAATCTCTGCTTCAGCCTCTGCTACTTTTATTGCGTCTTCTGGCGTAGAAACTTCAACTTCGATTTTTTTGGAGAACGAAACTGTCTGTCGAACTTTTTTCACAGCTTGACTGATGTCTTCGACGATGGCTAGGTGATTATCTTTTATGAGGACAAGATCGTCTAAGTGAAGACGGTGGGTGTCCCCTCCTCCTTGCATCACCGCTTTTTTATCAAAATAGCTGAGTCCTGGCGCTACTTTTCGTGTACACGCTATCCGTGTTTTGTAACCGGCATTCTGAACTTTTTTTACGAGTTGGTTGGTGAAAGTAGCGATGCCGCTCATTCTGCTTAGAAGGTTCAGAAGAGTTCTTTCAGTTGACAGTAGGGTTCTGGCATCTCCAACAATTTTGAATATAACCGTTTTTTCTTTAATTTTTGAGCCATCCAACGTGAGCGCTTCGGTTTGTAGACCTAAGCTTTCTAGAAAAGTTTCGGCTTCTTTCATTCCAGCTATGATTCCAGCTTCTTTTGCAACAACTTCTGCTTCTACAACTGTTCCCGGCGGAACTGTAAGTGTGGTGGTGATGTCGCCTTGTCCAACGTCTTCCTCCAAAAACTTGCGCAGTTTGTCCTGCAGAATCTTTTTAGGAAGAAACATTCGAGAAATCTCCTTCTGCTATTTCCATTATAATTTTAACCGCAGTTTCTAAACCCCTTAATCCTAAAACTTCCCTCTGAATTTGTTCTGTTCGTTTTTGAAATTGTTTTCCTTCTAGCATTTTTTGAACAGCCTCAAGAAGCGTTAATGCACTTAGTTTCTCCTGCGCGACCACTTTAGCGATGCCAAGCTCTACAGCTTTCGCTGCGTTGTTCAATTGTTCGGTGTGGCTTGGTGTTGGTATAAGAATCATAGGTTTTCCGTAACAAATGCATTGCGCCAAAGTTCCGTGGCCAGCTCTAGCGATTACGAGGTCGGAGGCTTTGAGGTATTCAAACCTATTCGGTATCCAGTTGTAAACAGTCAAACTGCTTCGCCTTCGGGGTGTTGTAGAAGAGTTCGGATAACCTAATGACATGACAACTTGGTATTCATTTGGAAACTGCACAAAGATTTGCTGAAGAATCTTGATTAAATAGCTACGTTCTTTTAAGGGTCCGCTGATTGGAACAAAAATAAGAGGTTTGCCGGTTTCCAAATCGAGTTTTTTCCGTAGTTTCTCCTTGCTTGCCAGTTCGTTAGGGTGCGTACGCAGTATAGGACCAATGAGCTTTACGTGTTTTCGATAAGAATTTGGAATATGCAAATTCCCTTTGGAAATTGTGTAAGGCGGAGGAAAATCTGGAATCAAAACCTCTACTCCAGCGGTCCAGATTTTCCCAATAATTGTGAGAGTGCTGGCGTCTGCAAATTTGGCAAGACGAAGGAACCGTGTCCGACGGGGAACGATAATTTGGAACTGGTTAAGAATAGAAACCGGAGGGATCCCTAACAGTTTGGCAGCTATTAAAGGTGAAACACGTGAATCGGAAACTACAATATCTGGCCTAAAACTTTTCATCACCCGAATTTCTGCGTTAATCTGCTTTAACAGAGTGAAGGATGCGAAAAAAGGCCCTGGATTCGCAGCGGTTTGTCTGAAGTCGATGGTTCCATCCGGTTTAACTTTAAAACTGATCGGTGGCGCCTCTCTTACAAGAAATCCTTCTTGCCGAACGTAATTCACTCCATCACGGTACGTGGAAAAGAGAATTTTCGCTTCAGTTTCATGCAGTCTCTTCGCTATGGGGACACAACGACCCACATGCCCAAGACCCACGCCGCATGGAGCGAAGTATACTCGCATGGAATCTATTCCCCGCCCAGCTTCTCCAGTTCTATTTCACCCTTTGGGGACATTTCCTTAAAAATAATCGCTTGAAACTTGTAGATCCTCGTTTCCTTCAGAAGCCAACAGTCAGGAGGCAGACCCGCTTTTATGCAACATTGGCAGAGAAACTGCTCCTCATCCCATTTCCATTCAACGGGTACTTGAGGGAGAAGAAGACCCTTGAATACACCTCTTTCCACTATCAGTCCATCTCGTCCAACCCTGATTTTAGACGGGTAATCCTCTGGTTTATCTTGTTCCAGAATTTCTGGAGGGGTAAGCACGCTCACCTCAAACAGAATGTGATCAAGCTCGTGGGAGGAAACAGGGCGGAAACGGGGGTCCCTCACTGCGGAGCTAATGGCGGAGTCTATTACTGCTTCGATTAAGGGGGCATCTGGGTAAGGATGTCCAATGCAGCCTCTTAGTTTTTTTTCGCCATGTTTAATGCTGTTAATGGTGACAAACACTCCGCAACGTTGCTTAAGCTTAGCGGAAACGTTTTCAAGAACTCTGACGGCTTCGCCGCTTTCGAGGTATTTCTCAACTGCTTTACGAGCAAGCTTTACGAGAAACTCACCTTCTTCTTTGGTTAATTGAAAGGGCATGCAATTTGACTCCGTAATCGGATGCAACAGTTATATTCTCTTAGAAACAAGTTTAAAACTATCCCTAGTTTTGTACATCCGAGTTAGCGTGGAAAAGAAGGTTTGAGAAGAAAAAAGTTATTAAAACTTTATAGACTCTTCTCGAACTCCTTTACTGGTGACGGTGAGGAAGTCCACACCGTCGCCGCTCATTATATCTCGGCTGACCGCAGATTTTATCGCTCTAGTTACCAATTCTTTAGTCTCTTCCATGCTCATGTTCTCCTTGTAGCTCTCTTCCAGAACGCCCACTGCAATTTCAGCTCCGGAGCCCACGACGGCGTATTTGTCGGGTATGACAGAGCCCAAAATGTCGAGTACATATAAGGAAGCACCCTCATCATCCATTCCCCCAATAACTGTTTGGGTGATTAAGGGAACCAATCTACGGTTGAAAAGCAGGTTTGACATGACTTTTGCCGCCGACCTTACTGAGAAGGGTCTTCCAGCGTCTAGTTTGAAAAGATTTGCGTACGCCTCAACTTCTCGAACGAGAATCTGCATGTCCGAAACCAATCCTGCGCATGCAGCGCCGATGCGGTCGGTGATTTTGAAAACTTTTTTCCCCCCTTTGCTTACAACAAAACCTCCGTAAGAAACTCTTTTTTCAGAAGCTAAGATCACTCCGTCATGGCAAACCACACCTAATGTTGTGGCGCCGGGAATTAGATAATAGGGATATTGTTGCGTTTGCGGTTGTTCAAACAACTTTTTTCCTCCAACATTTGATGCATATTACGGAAACAACTATTAAACTTAGTGATAATGTTTTCGCATTATTCTCATGTTCTTGGAAAATTGTCTTTATTGGAAGGGGCTTAACTACTTTTTTCTAGCTGTTACTCCCACTGCCTCTTAATCCACTCTTCCACTCCGATTTCTTTCATTTCTTGAAGCCGTTTCCTCTTAGTTTCATTGAAAATGTTAGCGTACTTTCCTTTTTCATCCCAGTTCACGTATGGAAATTCAGAACACTCAAAACAGAAATTTACTCCCCTCGCAATGCAACACTTACGTACCGGACAGTCACTTCAGCCACTACCATCCTTGCAGTTAAAGGCGTAAGCGCACTTAGAAAGAATTTCCAACCCTTTAATGGTGCTTTTAGCATTCACGCCTTTATAGTTGATCCAACCAGCAACCTCAAAATGCTCCTTCACCAAACCCAAAAGTTGTTCAGCGGGTCGTCTAAGGGCGTCTCTGTACCAGTAACATGTTCAGCAGTATTCCCACAATACGCCCCCCAATCTCTTCTCGCTTTCCTTCTTTCAACGCTTTCCATATTAATTTATGTTCTCAAGTTTTTCGAGAACTCATTTTTGGATTTCCAATAAGATAAACCTGTTTCCGTCTGGATCAAGAAACGTTGCGGTTTGGCTACCCCAATACTGGTCCTTCGGCTTGCTAACGAATTTTACGCCCTTGCCTTTCAAGTCTGCGTAGATGGTGTCCACATCATCAACTTGCAAGTAGAAATTGGGGGCGTCCTCTTTGTCACTTTTTTCCCGCCGGGTTGTAAACCCAATTTTGTTCCGCAAACATCAAAAACTACGTGGGTTGACCATTCGTAACTTTTTGAAAGACCGAGAACATTTTGGTAGAATGATGTTGACCGACTTTGCATTCATGGTTTTCACTTCCGTACAACTATGCTACGTGTCTGCATGTTTGACTTATTTGATTTAACTTTAAGCGATGCACACGCTCCCTCGTAAAGTAAAAATGAATTGCACGACTGTGACAACTAAGAAACGAGGATAAATGGGATCAGATCTACGCAAAACTTTAAATCCTTTGTTGGAGCACTTTTTTGGAGCTGATGTGCAAATGGGAATGACCAATGAAACTTTCACTCCACATCCTAACTTAAAGATGCTTTACTACACTTACCTAGCAATAGTGGTAACAATCGGCTTTCTTTCATGGATTGTCCCGGTCACTGCGGCTGCCTTTCTTTTCTTGAATTCGATTGTTGCATTAATAGTAGCGATTTCG
>JAYEKF010000032.1:0-2582 GCA_034660895.1 Thermoproteota archaeon
TAACATGAGATGTTTCGAAGTCAAGATTTGGTGTCTTTGACAGTGCGGGGGAAGATTGTTCTTTCGTTGATCGGTGGTTTTTGGGGTCTGGGTGACTATCCGAAACGGTTCTCGGAGCTTAAGTGGATTTTGGATGTGAGCGATCCTGGATTAGCTAAGGCTTTGAAAGATCTCCGACGCGGCGGTGTCATTGAAAGAGATGATGAAAGGCGATATTACGTGAAACCGGAGCTTCGCACCGATCTGGGAAATTTGTTGAGGTCGCTGTACAGTCATTTTCTATTAGAAAGAACACATCTCATCGCTGAACAATTACAACGCTTCAACTCAATTGTTTCCATAGTTGTTTTTGGCAGCGTGGCTCAAGGCAAGGCGGACTACGGCAGCGATGTTGATCTGTTGGTCATCGTGGATGAATGGAACAGATCGGTGGAACGGCGGATTAACACAGCTATCTCTCGGTTAACGGTTAAGATGGGTATTCCGGTTGAGCAAATCGTCATTTCCAACTCAGGCTTTGAAAATCTTCTTCACCACGAGCTTCAATTTCTTTTCGGCTTGTTGGAAGGCTACATCGTCCTCTATGACAAAGGGGATGTGACTGAACTTCTCCACTTGAAGGAGGACGAGATCAAGAAGGAATACGAATACGTCAAGGAGATTCCCATATGGATTCCACGAGTGAGATAAAAGCTTCGATTTCAACAGGCGAGGAGCATGTGAGAGACGCGGAACACGCTTTCGCTGATGGTCGATACCATGATTGTGCTTACCACTCTGCAGCAGCTGCGGAAAACGCTGGAAACGCTCTGATCTTAGCGTTGGGTGGAAGGGTTCCGAGAACGCATCGGAATGCAGAAGCCATCGAATTCGTAACCAAACGCCTGAAGCCAGAATGGTTGAAAGATGGGGAGTTCAGAAAGATGATGGAGAGTTTAGGGGATTTGGAGATACACGTAGTCAAGTCAAGGTATCCAATCAAAATTAAGAAAGGAAACTTCGTTGCCCCGAAAGAATACTATACAAAAGAAACAGCCAAGAACATGTTGGAGAAAGCAATCTTCGTCCTCACCACAGTCAAACGATTCTTAGCCGCAACATGAGCTTAAAAAGAGGCATCCTTACGCGCACGGGGGAATTAAATAATTGGCTAAAATGGTCTTTATTCTTTTTTGGGTTTGGAGTAGTTTTTTGCTTCATGTCTCCTCTTTATTTTTTGTGCATTCGCTAGGTTTTAACAGACAATTTCTTCAGCATAGTGGTCCTCGTGTTTCTTCATCAAGCAATCCTCGCAAACTAATACTTCTCGCTGTGTTTAGGGTTGTGCTAGGCCGTAAGCTAAGACTGGGTCGATGATTTTGTAGAGTCGGCCTTTTTTTTCGATTAGGCTTAGTTTAATCAGTCGGTTTAAGAGCTTCGTGAAGTTTGAGCTATTTATCTCTACTCCTTCTTTTGCTTCTAGGCTTCTCTTAAGTTCGCTCCACCTCATAGGTCTTAATGCGAGAGAGTTTAACATGTTTGTGTATCTTCTCTCAGCTTGAGACTTTCTGAGGAAAACTTCTAGTTCGCTTAATGCAAGTTTAGAAGCCTCGTTTAAAATTTTGTCTACAGACTTGGTTTTTTTTCGGGTGGCCATCCATCCGAAGTAAGTTAGCCAACCGATTATGCCGTCGAGTTTGGTAGCTGATTCTTCGATTAAGTTTTTATCTGTTTTGGTTTTCATCTGTTTGAAGCCTTTCTCAAGGAAGTCTATTGCTTCTTCTTTTTCCAGTTTTCTTAATTTTATTTCGTCTAGAGCTCTGCCGTATAGGGGTGATTGAATGTCTTCGATTCTTAGGAAATCGTAGAGTAGTCCTACTTGGGATCCAGTTAAGATTATGACCAGGTTGTCTAGGTAATCGTATATGTGGGCGAAAAGGCTGACAAGTTTGAAGGGTAAATCTCTCAGCTCTTGGGCTTCATCGAAGGCTAAAATAACCTTTGAGTTGTTGTGTTCTGCCCAATTGTTTAATTCGTTCAGGAGGGAGGGTAAGACGGCTTTTCCTCTTTTACCCCATGATATCCTAACTGAATATCCTGAAACGGAAATTCCGTCAATTCTTTTTAACGCTTCAACAAATTTCGCTGTTCTTTTCCTGTTTTTACTGATGAAGGCACCTATTTTATTGCCTACGAGTATTGCAAAGCTTCTTACGTTTATGTATCCTTCTAAGCTTATCATTTCTCTTGTGTCAACTATAATGCTTGGTGATCCACATTCGTTTAGGAAAGTTCTTAGGACGCTTGATTTGCCGATTCTTCTGGGACCTAGAAGAAGGATTATTCTGGATTTTTCTGCTCCTTCCTTTAATTCAAGTAGTTCTCTCTCGAAATTGTATAGGTCACTTTTTTTTAGATTTAGGTTTTAAATCGAAATACATAGTTGCACCGGGGTTACTTGCTTGTACCGCTACAAGTACTTTTCGTGAACTACCCGCTTATAAATGATGTGAGCTTTCGGCTTTGGCGCAAAATTTCTGACTTCCGTTATTTATTCAAACAAGCTTCAGGAACCCTTACTTTAACCGGATCTTGGTTCAAAT
>JAYEKF010000033.1:0-2513 GCA_034660895.1 Thermoproteota archaeon
CAAGAACTGGCTAGAAGAGAATGCAATTTTTCACTTGTAATGACCGGCCCAACGATGTTGTTTAAGGAAATTATCGACTTGGCTGAACCTTTTACAAGATTTTTTCACCCATTCTACTTAGAACCTTTCACCTTTGAAGGAACAAGAGAAGCAATAAACAAAAGGATATCTACCACCAAATTGGAATTACAATTTTCAGAAGATGTGATTTCTACTATTTATGAAAAATCAAAAGGCCATCCATACTTTGTTATGTTCATTGTATACGAGTTAGTTAATTTACTCGGTACTAAAAAAAGAGTGTCGCAAAAAGAGTTTGCTGAATGTTGGCCGCGAGTGATTTCAATTTTAGAAAAAAATGTGTTTGTTACTCGTCTTGGAGAAGTTTCCGAAAAAGAAAAGGAAGTTTTAATAAGAATATCTTTGATCGAAGAGCCACTCGTCTCTCCTTCTATGATTAAAATAAGGGGCATCACAGAATTCCTCTCTAGACTTGAACGCAAAGGATTTTTGTTGAAGAAACAACGAGGACTATATGAACTATTCCATCCACTCTTCAAAGAATACCTACGAAAGTTAGCAAAGACAAAATAGCACCGAGGATTTTTACCGGTAAACTGGTGTTCAAATTTCAACCCCCCACCCCAACTGCTCAAATTAAGCTTTTCTATCTGAAATAAGCCCTAAACAACCTTGAAATCAGAGTGCGGGGGGTGGGACTTGAACCCACGCAGCCCTACGGCAACAGGTCCTAAGCCTGTTTCCTTTGACCAAACTCGGACACCCCCGCAACAATAAAACTTTCCATCATCTGTATATAAACGTGTTAAGGAAAACTTTCACCTGACACTGTCTCACATCATCATTCAAAACATAACCTTCTAACCGCCAAGTACACCTCCACCTCTCTATGCCGACGCACATTCAGTTTATAAAATCAACGTTCAGAAATCCTTTAAAACACCAGCAAACTTCTAATACATGCAGATTATAGAAAGCCTCGGTGGCCTAGTCTGGTGGGGCATCGCCTTGGTAAGGCGACGGTCGCGGGTTCAATTCCCGCCCGAGGCTCCAAAAAATTTAACAAAATTGGAAATTTTTCTTTCTTATCCATGTTATTTCTATTTGACGAAAAAATCGCGTAAGAGCATTGCATAGAAAAGGTTTTTAGTGCCATTTCTACACAACACAAGCGAATGAATCTAAATATTTGTGAGGTGAAGAAAGTTTGTCTATATTTGCAGCGCCCGGAGCTTATGACCGAGCTATCACCGTGTTTTCTCCAGATGGGCGCTTGTTCCAAGTGGAATATGCGGTTGAAACCGTAAATCGGGGAGCCACCATACTGGGAATCGTTTGCTCTGAAGGGGTTGTGTTAGGAGCGGAAGAAACCATTGAAACCAAATTAGAAGACCCCGCGTTTTCTTGGAAGCTTTTTGAATTGGATGATCATCTTGGGGCAGCCATTGTTGGTTTAAGTTCGGACGCCCGTGTCCTTGTAGACCAAGCGAGAGTTTACGCCCAGAGCAACCGATTAATGTACGATGAACCCATCGATGTCGAAATTATGACTAAAAGAATTGGAGATATAAAACAATTGTACACTCAACACGCAGGTGTCAGACCCTTCGGGGTTTCCTTAATCATTGGAGGAGTAGACAAAAGGGGAAACCGGTTGTTTGCAACTCACCCAAGCGGCTCCTACAGAAGCTATAAAGCTCACGCTGTAGGTGTTGGACGGGAAACTGTGACAAAAATTCTGAAAGGTGAATACAGGGAAGACATGAAACTTGACGAGGCGATCCGGCTTGCTGTAAAGTGTCTTGTGAAAGCGCTTGAAGCTAGAGGGGTAAGTCCAAGAATTAGAATAGTAGTAATTCCAGCAAAAACCAAAAAAATCCAGCAGCTCACCCAAGAACGGATTGAAGCTTACAAGAAGGGTTTAAAGTAGTGAATTTTTATGGCTGAAAATTACACAATTGCACGTATAACCCGGGGTGGAGAACACTTTGAGATTCTTGTGAAGCCAGAACCCGCTTTCGAATATCGACTTGGAAAAATCACCTCACTTTCAGGGGTGCTTGTCACCAACCGAATTTTTGAGGATGCAAACAAAGGATTAAGGGTTTCGGAAGACAAACTACAGAAAGCGTTTGGAACGCGAGACCCCCTCAAAATCGCTGACGTTGTCCTGAAAAAAGGCACACTGCAGTTAACTATGGAACAAAGAAAAAAATTGGTGGAGCAAAAACGGAAAAAAATTATTTCGTTCATATCTCGTCAATGCGTTGACCCAAAAACAAATCTTCCACACCCCCCTTTACGCATAGAACGGGCTATGGAGCAAATCCACTACTCTATTGATCCATTTGAAAAAGTGGAAAAACAAGCGAAAGAAATTATTCACCTTTTACGTCCTGTTCTCCCTTTGAAAACAGAAGAAGTTTCAGTTTCAGTGCACATTCCACCCGAGCACGCAGCTAAAGCCTACGGAACCGTAAAAAGTTTCGGAA
>JAYEKF010000034.1:0-2476 GCA_034660895.1 Thermoproteota archaeon
TGTGCTTTCCTCATAGGTGAAAGATTGTTTCGCTCCCCTTTATATACTTTCGCTAATTGCGAAACAACTTAAACACTAAAATAGTTCTAGATGTAAACAAATTTAACTCTCCTAAGGCTCGTTGGTGAGCAGGATTGTATGACACGAATCAAACTGAAGTTTCCAGAGGAGCTATTGTCGAACTGGCTCTAGCGTTGGAAATCTACAAAGACGATTTTGCTTTGGCTGGAGGTTGGGTTCCCTATTTCTTAACGCAAGGCTACACAGAACACTGTGGGTCTCTCGATATCGACCTGGTGCTTCGTCCTTCCATCGTTGTACGGTATGAGTCTATTCGCACCATAGTTACAAGTTTGGGATATCAGCCCACGAGCAATCCATTCCGCTTCGAGCGAGAGCTTAAAGCCCTCAATGGAGCACCTTTTCCGATGCACCTCGATTTCCTCACGGAGCCAGAAGCCAGAGGACAAGTAGAAGCACTGCTAGATGTCCAGGAAGATCTACAGGCTGTATTTATTCCTGGTTGCAGCATAGTATTTACTTTCAACTATACGGAAATTGTGAAAGGCAACCTGCCTTCGGGCGGAGAAGGAAGTGCGGATATCAGGAGTTCCGATATTGTGGCGGCTTTGACAATGAAGGGGCTTGCTCTGGGCCGCCCACGGAAGTTAGAGAAGGATAGCTACGACATATACACCATGGCTGGTTTCCATGGCGGAACCCCTCATAAAGCTGCATCTCGCTTCAAGAGGCTTATTGAAACGCTTAGTGATGGAGTCAAACCCCCAGCTACTGTTAGGGCTCTTGGAAAAATCAAAAATGGTTTCGCGTCACCAAACAGTTACGCAGCGCAAGCAGCTTCTCGCTTCTTGGCAGAAGACATATCAGTAGATGCTTCCGAAAGAGTTTCCGTCTTCCTCTCCCAAGTTCAGAGTTAATGAAAATTGTAATCAAAAGCTTTAACAGAAAATCCCCCAGTAAGAGGAAATTGTAAACCTGCGAAGTATTCGCGTATGCTAAGCATAAAAAGTGTGCAGTAGATGTCTCCAACAACCTAGCTGAAAACCTCTTCCTATATTTTTGACTTTTCCTTAGTGTGCAACAAAGAAAAAAAGGGAATTCGTGGGTGACATCTCCACTGTTAATGAGTTTACGTGAACTGTATCGTTTTTCTTAATGTAAGTGCTTACACAGAATCTTTAGTCGTGGTTCATACAAGTTAAATAATTCGCTTTCAAAAAGAGTGTCTAACTAAACGGGGTGTGAAACAACACTTGATTAAAATGTTGAAGTCCAAGAAAGGCATTTCCCCCATACTCGCAACACTATTATTAATCGTTATCGCCGTCGCCGCCATCATAATCACCTACGCTTGGGTCACCACTTACATGAGAAGCACCACAGGTCAAGCTGGAGTATTCCTCAAAAAAGACGCAGACTGCCTCTGGCAAACGGGCTCCCCCTCCAACACCACAACAGTGTACGTTAGAAACACGGGGACTTCAGACGCTGAAATCGACAAGGTCTACATTAACTCAGAACAAATCACGTCGGGTAACTTACAATTCACTCCATCCTCAAAGATTGTTGCGAAAGAGGGAGGAACAATAACCATAGTGGTCACGTACAACTGGACATCTGGTGCCACGTACAATTTCCAAATTTCGCCGAAAGTAGGAGAACCACTTGGATTTGAAGAAAAGGCACCGTAACTTTTGCTGAAAAGCTAACTATGTAACCAAACACGGATGTTCTGTACAACCATTCCTTCTAGCTTTTTATTTAAGCTCCGCTCTAAGTTGCTACGTAGTGACGTAAGTTGAAGATAGTATTGGACGGCGTGCGGGTTGCTCTTTCTTTGGCTTTTCTGTTTTACGCTTCTTGGAGTGACTTCAAAACACGGGAAGTGACCAACCTTGTTTGGATGATATTCGCCCCCGTCGGCTTTGTGTTAACCTTTATGCATTTTGTATTGTTCAACTCTTCAAATCTGCTGCTCCTGTGGGGGGTTCCTTTCCTCTTCACCTTCGCTTTATCCGTCGCCTTGTTTTACGGTGGAGCTTTTGGAGGAGCCGACGCCAAAGCTCTTATATGCCTGTCCATAGTTTTACCCGTCTATCCTGAAAATTTGCTTAAAGCGTGGTCCGATCTCCCTTTAATCTTCCCGGTCACTGTGTTCACAAACGCTGTGCTTCTAGCAGCGTTCACCACACTTTACATTCTCCTACACAACCTTTTGTGGAAGCTGAGAACAAGGCGCAAACTCTTCGAAGGCTTTGAAAACGAATCTTTTGGGCGAAAAGCGTTAACGTTGGTTTCCGGCTACAAAGTTTCCGCTGTGGAGCTGGAAAAAAAGGAGTATTTGTATCCTATGGAAGACGTAGAAAAAGGTGAAGTGGATGATTTCAGGAGAAGATTGGTGGTGGTTCCAAAAGATGAGGAACGCGATGGAATTGTGAAAAGAGTGTTGGGTGCA
>JAYEKF010000035.1:0-12788 GCA_034660895.1 Thermoproteota archaeon
ATCTCCGGTTCGTCAACGTCGCATTTGTTTCCGAAACTTACAAACTTGCTTACGCCTATGTGGCAACCCGCTAAGTAGTCAAGTGCGGAAACGCCGAAAGCCCCGCTTTGCGTAACCACAGATATCTCACCAGTCATTGGACGTGGCGTAGCGACAACCATGTCGCCGGTGGAAAGAACCTTTGTTTCCGGAAGAAAAAGCATGTCCACTCCAGTGCGGGAGTCGAAGACGCCGAGGCAGTTTGGTCCCAACACGCGGATTCCAGCTTTCCTTGCAATCCCTGCCACTTCTTGTTCGAGTTCTTTTTTTCCGATTTCGCTGAAGCCTGCTGTGATGATAACAACAGCTTTCACACCTTTCGCAGCGGCGTCTCTCATAATGCTGGGAACGATATGTGCGGGGACCACGATGACGACAAGTTCCACTCCGCCCACTACGTTAGTGAGCGATGGATAACATTTGAAGCCCAGAATGGACTTCTCGTTTGGATTTATGGGGTACAATTCTCCTCTGAAAACGCCTCTCCGTTTGTTCTCAACAAAATTTTTGAAAATTACGTGTCCCGCCTTGTTGATTTTTCGGGAAGCCCCCACCACAGCCACAGATTTCGGCTCAAAAAACACATGCATCTGCTTAACGGTAAATTTCATTCTATCCCTCCCTTTTTCATAGTTAGGTTGTTTAACAAATAGTTTCTTCTACGCACCATTTTAACGATAACGATTGGTGTATGTTTCACATGCTCCAGCATTTCCCAAGTCACCCCTGCAAGAGGGACATGGAATTTTTCAGCCATCTCCCAAACGGTTCTTCCCGCACCAGAACCACGAACTCTGTTTGCGATTTTCGAGATTTCCAAAGCTTCCTCCACACTAATCTGAGAACCAGCAACTGCAATCGGCGTAGCTCTGCGTTTCAACTTGAAAAATCTTCCAACGATGTATGCGAAGAATCCTCCAAGAGAATGAATGCCTTTGAGGGGGTTGGGGCGTGGGGTGAAATGGAAACTTTTGAGGGAATAAGTTTTATCGGTGTCCACGATTGCGACAACAACATTTTTGTCCAACTCCAGTTTAATGCGTTTTTGAATTTGGTGCGCTAACTTTTTTGCGTTTTCTAGCGGGAGGCTCACGTAGGAGTAGGGTAGGTTGCTTCCGTCAATTCCACCCTCCGAAGTCGGCGTCAACGCTTGAAAAAGCCCCGTACGTTCCAAAGCAACTTGCTTGTGTCTGCTTCCCTGTTCAACTGGATATTCCTGAAAGTGCTGGATTGTTTCTTCTCTAAGATGGCATAGCGGTCCAAGAATGTAGCCCCAAACAAGCCGCATCCAATATTTAGCTATGAAACGTGCAGTCCAGCTTGGCTTTATGTTGCTTTCGTCTAGGATGTTGCCTATGGCGGTGGAAACTGCCTTCTCTGAAACAGTTACGAAACAGCCATTCTCCATCTTTCCTCGGACAGCCTCGACGATTTGTTGAAGGTAATTTTCTCTTGGCTTCCAATACGATGTTCTGAGGACCAGAAATCTATATCGGCTCACTCCACATCAAACTTCCAAGAATTTCAGTTGACTCAGCTTTTGGCGTAGGTTCCTCCGAGGTAAAAACCGAATTTACGGAGGTTAGAGTTTCCTAAACTTTTCTTTTATCTCCTCAATGTTACATGTTTTCGGCTTCAATTTTCCTTCTGGACAATAACCGAACTCCACACAGTAAGGACCAGCGTTTTCGAAAATTGCTGGAGCTACACGTTTCACTTGTCTCAGCATTTCAACAGCTACTTCTCTAATCTCCCACTGTGCACGTACGCAACAACGCAGATTAAAGAAGTGACGTAGTTCCCGACCGTTCATAGTAACGGTTATGTTGGTTTTCGCAGCGTTGGGCAGAACAAACCTTGCATCCTCCTTTGGAACTTTGAATGTCAAAAGTTTTTGGTAAGCCTCCGATATGTGTTTCAAGCATTGCTCGTAGATTTTCTTTGCTTCCGTGTTTTCTATGATGCTTTTCGGTGTAACGTAATGTTCTAGGGTGTCGTATTTTACGTATCTTTGGCTCTGCTGTGTGTATGAGGCAAGTCGATGTCTCACCAGTTGATGCGTTAAGACTCTAGAGACGCCTTCAAGGCTGAACGTAAAAGAAGCATGTTCAATCACAGAAAAATGTCCATAACCCAGAACTCTCCGCAGAATTTTTCTCGCCTTCCCCAAATCCGTTTTCTCAAGGAATTCGGAAGCGCCTTTCTGTTTAGAGGATGTCAAAGCTGCCGTGGCGCACAACACCTCTGGGTCACGTGTGTAGCGGAGAAGCTTAACCCTCATTTAATAACCCCCTTCCAGTTTTATGGTTGAAGGTATAAATAGGTTGACACGTTGGAGCGGTGGGGTGGCATGCTAAAGTTTAGATGTGGCTGTAGATGCGGTCGCTGGCGTATCGGCCGGTAGTCATTTCCTTCTCTATTTCACGCAACAACAAAATACGTTTGTAGGTTGGCGGATGAGTGGCGAACCAACTGTTAATTTTTGTCCATCTCGACTTCGCTTCTTTCTCCATGGCTAATTCCAGCTCTTTTTCATCTAAAACTCCATCTTTATCCAAATCGTATTCTTCCTTCCGCCGTATAATGTTCTGACATTCCAGTTTCGCCAAAGCAGGGTCGCCTATATAGAAGGTTCTGGCTCCAGAAGGAGGTTTCGGTGAGAGAGATAATCCATAGGTGATTTTGGTTAAGGCGCTGGATAACTGCCGAGGCGACTGGGTTACGTAGGCGGAATAAGAGTCAGCGTAGTGTTCCCTTAAACGGCTCAGCCTCATGACGCATAAAAGCGAAATTATGTAAACAACGTAAGCTACGATGGAGACGATAAAAAGCGCCGCTCGGGCTTTACCCCCCTCCTTACCTGAGCGACCGCTAAAACGTGCGGCTCCCATGCTTGCACGGGCGATCAGGTAGGCTAGGAGAGGCAACGCAGACAACACAGTCATGACTAAGTAATCTTTATGCTTAAGATGCCCCAGCTCATGCCCTATTACACCGCGAATTTCCTCTTTATTCAAGCTTGTAAGCAATCCCTTATGAACTGCCAACGTGGCGCCTTTAGCGGTTCTTCCAAAAACAAAGGCGTTCGGTGTGCTATCCGGAACCACAGCTAGTCGTGGGGTGGGTAAGTCACTTTTTTGCGCCAGTTCCTTAACCGTGGACTCTAACCATGGGTTTTCCCCTGTTTTAAGATAGCGTAAACGCGTGGATAGTTTCACCATCACTGGTCCAATTAAATATTGAAATAGTATAAACAGGCCGGTTAACGTGACGATTAAGGCTAGCTCGTAGACGAGTGGGAGGCCTAAACGGGCTATTGCGTTGAATACGGTGATTATGGCAGCTAAGAAGAGGGCGAATACGATGGCTATGAGTAGTATGGAAGTGCTCATGGCAAGTTTTAGTTTAGCAAGACGAGCCAACGCTGAACTGCTCCTTTCGTTTGATAGCTTCTTTCGTTTAATAATGTATCATGTGAGGTTTGAATAAAATTTGTGGTGTACGTCTGCGCAATGGAAAAATTGATGTGTAGCTTCCTTAAGCATCTAAATGAAAGGTGTTTGTAATGTCTGTGGTTCAGGAAATTCGGTGTTCCAACTGCGGTGCACCAATATCGTTTAAGCCGGGTGAAATCATCGCAACATGCGCATACTGCGGATACACATGTGTTATAGAAACAGGTAAAGCGTTCACTCTGGAACATTCCATGATGCTAAACAAATACGACCCAGCCAAAGTGGAGGGACCCATCAGACAGTGGATGCGGAGCGGCTTCCTAAAACCAGGAGACCTCGCTGGAGCGTCTAAAATCTTGGAGAAAAACTTGACGTATCTACCTTTCTGGATTGTTCCAGTCGCCGCCAAAAGTGAATATAAAGGCGTTTTTGAGCGGATATCTCCGCCGGTTGTGAAGGAGGGAAAGATTGAGAAGAAATATGATTGGCTGATTTTGGCGAGAAAGGCCGCTGAGTTCCCCACAAGGGAGTATGATGTGCCGCTGAAAGGAAAAGTAGAATACGACTTCAGGAAGATTGAAGGGTTTGCGAAGGTTTTGAACAGCGAAATCGATGAGAGAGAGGCTGTGGAATTGGCTAGGCAGCAAATTTTGAGTCATCACGAGTTTCTAGCTAAGCAAGACGTAGACAAAATCATCGAGATGAAAAATGATTTCGATGTTGGAGACGCCGTCTACCTGCATGCGCCCATATGGTTCATAACATACGAATACAAGGATGAACGATACAGTATAATCTTGGACGGCGCAACAGGAAACACCATCAAAGGAGACATTCCAACCACAAAATTCAGCTTCTTCTAATGAAACTTTAAAAAGACTGAAAGGTGTATTCTGATTTAAACGATAGAGAGGAAACCGTTTGAGCGAGAAAAAAGAGTTGTATGGGAAAGCGAAAGAGGAGATGCGGCTTTCCGAACGGATTCTAGCTGAACTTCCAGGTTTCAGAGGGTACAAAGAAAAAGAACTGCGGAGAGAAACCGACAGGCTGATCCGAAATCACTTGTATCGAAAGCTTACGGACGCCAGAAGTGACCTCAAAAACGTTTTCCAGAAGCTTTCCAAGCAACGCCGCTACGAAGTGTTAACCGATATGGACCACCTTGTCATGAAGTTTGATAGAGTCGCCGAAAAAATTAATCACGCATCCTACGGTTACACTGGGTTCTTTAATGTTGTGAAGGTTGGAGAGGGAAAACTGGATAAAATGATCGAGTTTGACAGCCAACTCATAAATCACGTGCAAAAAATTGTTGACGAAACAGCCGACTTCAAAAAGGAAACCGCAGAAAAGAAGTTCGAAAAGGCGGGTGAACACATTGAAAAGTTGGATGGTTCGTTAGATTCGCTGGAGAAAACCTTTAGTGAACGAGGAGAAGTCATATTAGGAGTGAAATAGATGCCGCAAGTCGTAGAGTGGAAAAACCCAGGCGCCGAAGACATCGTTTGGCGATACCCAAACGAAGAAATCACGTGGGGCGCCCAACTAATCGTCCATGAATACGAAGCCGCTGTCTTTTTCAGAGACGGAAAAGCCTACGACATGTTCGGACCGGGTAGACACACATTAACAACGCTAAACTTACCATTACTAACCGGCATTTTAACTCGCATCGCAGGTTATAAAGAAAAACCGTTTAAAGCATCTGTAATCTTTGTCTCCACCCGAGTTTTCGCTGGCAAGTACGGAGCTCAAGGTCAAACCACCGAGTTGGCGCCTTTGAAGTTTCATGGTTCCTTCTGGTTTAAGGTTGAAGACCCAAAACTCTTCGTTATGGAGGTAGTTGGCGGACAAGAAGCGTACACAACCAGCGACGTGAACAATTACCTCCGAGGCTTCCTCAACGAAAGAATAATCGATGAAATCTCCAGATATGACCTTCTCACGGTGTTCACAAGACTAGACGAAACATCCGTAGCCGTAAAAAACGCCATACTAGACGCGTTTAGAAGAATCGGATTAGACCTAACAGACCTCCGCTTCGAAGGAATCGACACAACCCCAGAATATCGCGAACGTCTCTTCTGGCTTCGAACAGGACGAGCCACACCTTCAGAGGTTCTAAGAATGGAAACCGTCAAAAAAGCCGCGGAGGAACTAGGAAAATCTCCGGGAGCAGGCTTAGGAACTGGAATGGTTCTAATCCCTCAAGTGATGACGCCAACCGGACCAGCACAAGCACCAGCCGCCGCCTTAATCATCTGTCCCAAATGCAACGCTAGAATACCGGCTATATCCAAGTTTTGCCCAGAATGCGGAACAAAAATTGCAGCGCCACCCGCTGCTGGAACAAAGAAATGCCCAAAATGTGGACATCCAGTGTTGCCAACAGCGAAGTTCTGCCCCGAGTGCGGGCAAAAACTCGAATAGGAACGTTGAAGTTCATGACTAAAATAGACGTTCTTTCAGCTGGCGTATTCGTGATCATCATCGCAGTCTGCTTGCTACTTCCTATGATGATAGAACCTGTTAAAATGACTGATGTTCCCTCTCTAATCATCGCATTCGTCGGCGTCTGGATCATGATACTTGCTGGGATTAAAGCGAAAACTCCAAGCAAATATGGGCGGGGGTCCTTCAGCACCTTTGGTTGGGGCGCTTTGCTCACTGCAGCTGGTGGAGCTTGGTTCCTAAGGTTCGAATTGATATACTCGCTTGCGTTGGTCTTGACAATTGTAGGAATTCTCGCTGTTATAGCGGCACTTCGAATGTAACATGAAAACAGAGTTAAAGATTGTCTCTGCCCATGTGCAGTTCCAAACCATATTTCCTGATTTTTCTTTTAACATGAGGATACAAGATTAGTTTCTCTATCTCCAAGTTTTCGGACAGTTGCGAGTTAATGCTTCTCAACCGTGTGAGGAGTCTCTTTAGACTTTGCCGCGTAGAGAAAGATGTCATAACCGCTGGATGACATGAAACACCCGTCTGCATGAGGTTTTCTAACGCCTTAAGCTGGAGGGTGAAACCTTTCTGTTCGCCGCCGGTGAGTGTGACAAACTCGTTTTGGTTGCACCCTTTCAATGAAACACGAACATGAACGAAGGGATGTTTGGATAGGTCTTCAGCGTATTCATGGTCGCTACCTATCAGGATTCCGTTGGTTTCCAAAACAAAAGTAAAATTGTGTTCTGCCAAGTAGCGGAGCAGTTCAAGTAAGTGCTTCTTGCCAATGGTGGGTTCTCCTCCGCCAACCCGCAACTGCCCTAAACCCCGTTTTCTCGCCATGTTCACAAACCTATCCGCAACCTCGCTTGGAGAATAAAATTTTCCCACTTTGGCGGGTTTGAACATAACCTTATCCGAAACCCAGCAAAACTTACAGGCGAGGCCGCAGCCCACCGCATCGGCAGTTACGATTCCACCATACCAACGGTCAAAACGGAAACGCCAGTACTTCCTTTCTTGAACGCCGCCAACATTGCGCACAACCAGTTTTTCCATCGCTTTATGCCTAACCAATGGGTCATACGGCGGCAAGAGAGAACCTCAAGAGTATTGTTGAAATCTATAGCAATACATCTTTCCCTTTTTTTTTACTTCACCTAGTGAAATGTTTTTTATCTAGCCGAAGTGGTTATTGTAGTGGAACTAGTGATGAAAGAGGAAATTATTGGACACGGTACTTGGTACGACAAAGCTGCAGTGGAGATAATAGAAAGAGAGCGGAAGCTGGGTAGAAGCCTAGATTTAATTAGAACGGAGATGGGTCTCGGCGCTTCCGGTCTGCCACATATCGGCAATTTAGGAGACGCCGCTAGAGCCTACGCCGTGACGTTGGCGCTTGAACAGCAAGGTTATAAATCAGAGGTCATCGCGTTTTGCGACGACAAGGACGGCCTCAGAAATGTTCCCGCTGGATTTCCAAAATGGATGAACAAATATTTAGGCTACCCGGTGACCTCCATACCAGACCCATATAAATGTCATGAAAGCTTCGGGGAACACATGATTTCTCTTCTAACAGAAGCTATGGATAAATGCGGAATTGAATACGTGTTCATGTCCGGCAAAGAAACCTACGAAAAAGGACTCCTAAACAAGGAAATCAAAAACATGCTCATGAACGCTAAACGGGTTGGAGAAATAGTTAAAGAAGAAGTGGGGCAAGAAAAATACGTGAAGGCCCTTCCATATTTTCCGGTTTGCGAGAATTGCGGACGCATCTACACCACAAAAGCATATGAATTTCTGCCTGAAGAGAACAAAATCCTCTACGTCTGCGAAGGCACAGAGGTGAAGGGTCGATGGATTGAAGGATGCGGACACAAAGGGGAAGCCGACTACACTAAGGGGGAGGGAAAGCTAAGCTGGAAAGGGGAGTTTGCAGCCCGCTGGAAAGCACTGGATATTCGATTTGAAGCCTACGGAAAGGATATCGCTGACTCCGTGAGAATCAACGACCGTATCTGCCAAGAAATTTTAGGTTATCTCCCACCCATGCATGCGCAATATGAAATGTTCTTGGACAAAAGTGGAAGAAAAATTTCCAGTTCGGCTGGGAATGTTCTCACTCCGCAGGTGTGGTTCCGTTACGGCTCTCCGCAATCCTTGCTTTTGCTTATGTTGAAAAGGTTTGTGGGAACTCGAACCTTAGACGTAGTTGACATACCGCAATATATGAACGAACTCGACCAACTTGAAGACATTTACTTCGGAAATAAGAAAATCGCCGATAAGAAAGAACGTGCTAAACTTACGGGTCTCTACAAATACTGCTGGCTGTTTAACCCCCCCTCCGAACCAAGCGTCCACATACCGTATAACCTGCTCACTTACCTAGCTAAAGTAGCGCCTGAACAGTCAGAAACCGATTTTACTGTTGAAAAACTTCGCGACTACGGTTACGTTCGCGGTGAGGTCTCTGAAGCGCTGAAAAGGAGAATTGAGTATGCGCGCAATTGGGCTGAAGACTTCATGGAAATTAAGGAAACACCTGTACAGCTGAATCCGAAGGAGATGGCGGCTGTTGAGGAGCTCATCCAAAATATGCGAGTTGAAAGGAACGGAGCTCAAATGCAAAGCGTAATTTTCAACGTCGCCAGAAAACATAAGATAAAACCAAGTCGTTTCTTCAAAGTATTATACAAGATTCTCTTAGGCATACCGCAAGGCCCCCGGCTTGGACCATACATCATTGCCATGGGAAAGCGAAACGTGATTGATGCGCTGGAAAAAACTCTAACGGAGAAACATTAATTTAAACATCAGCTGCTTTTAAAAGATAAAAACCACGGCTTGGCTACAAAATGTACGTAAAGAAGCTTGGCAAAAGAATTCGCAACTTTTTCATAGGCCTGAAATTCGTTCCGACCGTAATGTACAAGTTTTTAACCTCTTGGAGGTCTGTAAACTCGATAACGAAAGCAGCGGCTGAAGCTTTCAGAAATCAACTGTCTGAAATGAATTTGCCGGATAAGACAGCGGAGAGGCTGACTAAGAAATATGCTTCAATCAAAGATGAAGTGTTCAACGAAGTTCTAACCAATAAAAGCAAGAAACAAGATAGCTCAGTTAAAAGAAGAAAAGAAAGCAGAAAATTTTCGAGTATACTCTTTAAAACCCTTCCTGGCAGCCAAGTTTACTTAGAAAGTAAAAATGGAAACGGAGACGGACTTAAAGGAGCTGTGGCACTTGACGCAACTAAGACTGCTATTTTGGCTGTAGGTCTCTCCCGCACTTTTGAAATGGACATTTACTGGATTGCCGTGTGCATAGCCTCCTACCTTCTCTATTCCTCATGTTTCGCCTTCACCTCCGGGTTCATTCAAACAAACAGAGTTTCAACGAACGGATTTACAAAAAGCATCTTAAACACGTTGGGAGAGCTTTCGTCTGACACGTCCCTCATGGCCGTTGTCGGGTTAACATTATCTCTTCATGTCGTTCTCGGAGCCCCTTACATCCCCCTGTACCATCAGATTCAAGGATTAGATTTCGTTGAACATTACCTCAGCGGATTCGGAATTGGGTTAGCTGCAACCAAAGCATACGAAATTTTCGTGAGCCACGTATCATACACTAACGCTTTAGCATTCCTTGGGCTAGACAAGTTTAATGGAGCCGTGGCGAATTTTGAGGCAAACGCAGTGGTTCCATTCGTGTTATATTCAAGCGTGTTAAACGGTTTAGTATGGGAGATGCTTGAAGAAGTTTTCGAAAACTTCACCCCTCGAATCGTGAATATCTTCTTCTGGAACGGAATCATGGATGTAATTATGGACGTCTTTGGCGCTTTAACCGCCTATTTTCTGCTCTCCGTTTTCCGCCGCCAAAAAAGATTTAGGTAAAATACCAAATCAATGTGAGAAGCGGGGACATCAAAAGTCTTTTACTTGAACGCCCAAGTTATTGTGCTGGGCCCGTGGTCTAGTTTGGATTAAGACGCTGGCCTGCGGAGCCGGAGGTCCTGGGTTCAAATCCCAGCGGGCCCGCCAAACCTTAAACTGTAATTAAACAAGCTGGCATGATGAGTTAAACTTTCCGTATGTCCTATAATCGAAACATGAGAACTATTTCGAAGCGAACGGAAGTTTTATATTGGTTAAGTTAAAAATAAATCACTGTAACGCTACACTTTGATTTGTTGTTGTTTAACGAGGAAGGTAGAAATGAGCACTCATGCAGAGGACATTAAGCTTCGTTTAATGACCGTTCAGCTACTTCGAACAGCAAAAAGAGAATACACTTATCGAGAGCTTTCATCCAAAACTGATTTACCCGTGACTGTGCTGAGCCGATATGCTAAGGGTCATGTTTTGCCAAACATTGAGAGAGCTAAAAAGCTTTGGGCTATCCTTACGAAACTGGTAGGTTTGGAGAGAGAGCTTCGGAGGAGAATAAAATTTAACAAGGATGGATACTTCGACAACACAAAATTTATTGGAGACTTCAACGTCCTCCGGCAAGCCGCGCATCACGCGTTATCCACCTTCGCTGGAAAAAGAGTGACTAAAGTTTTAACCGCTGCTGTGGATGGTATCCCACTTGCAACCATGGTTGCCAACTCTTTAGGAGTAGACCTGGTGATAGCGAAGAGGAACAAAGAGGTTGGAGTTAAAACATTTTTAGAAGAAACCTGCGTGTTAAGGGACTCCGGTGTAACCATGACTTTCTACATTCCAAAGGGCTCTATTGGAAAGCGAGACAGCGTGCTCATCGTGGACGACATGATAAAAAGCGGTGAAACACAGGCGGTGCTCATTAACTTAGTTCATCAAGCTAAAGCAGATGTTTCAGGCATTTTTTCGTTAATCGCGGTTGGAGAAGAATGGAAAGAAAAGCTGAACCTGCCGAGGCGACGGCCGATTGAAGTTGTGACAAAAATTAGGCGGAGGTAACCGTTAAACAGCACTGTCTAAATCTGCATTCTTCACATCGCTTTTTTCTACAAAAATCTTTTCCAACACGAAGCAAAGCTGTCTCAAAATTCACGAATGTTTTTCCAGAAGACTTGTTTTCTCTCCAAAATCTTTTCATTTCCCTCAAAATTTCTTTCGGGCTTTCTTCACTGGCTATTCCAAGGTTTTTCGCCGCTAAAACAACTAGTGGGGTGGGTTTTGGGTTAGCTTTCTTCCAAATAAACCTTAGTTCCCTTAGAAAAATGTTTATGGTTACGTCGCCTATGCCTTTTCCAAGACTTTTTAAACGTTTTTCCAAATCCTCAGCGTCTGAAGCACATTGATAAAGTTTGCTGAGGCTAGCTTCATACTGCTCCGTTAAGTTCCCCATTACCTGCAGCAGCTTGTCCGCAGTTTTGAAATCGTATCTTGTGTACCCACCGTCATCAAGAATTTCCACCAGTCCTTTCCAATCCGCTTGCCGGATTTTCCTAGGAGTCAGAACTTTGTGTTCCTCGAAGCAACGGTAAGTGTTTACCGCTGAGCTTTCTCTTATTGGGGCGCCGAACAGGATGGACGCCAAAAACCACTTGAAAACTTCCTTTTCCCCACCGCCTTTCAAATCTATCCCCAATACGTCGGAGTATTTTCGCCCGAAATCTTTCACCAGCAAAGCCACGGTTTTCCGTTCCATAGACATATTCCTCAAAAGCTTCTGATGCACACTAAAAACAAAAATCCTTCTAAGTAGAATAATACTGTTCTGGTTGAGGTTCATGTAATGAGAACCATAGAATGGAGAGAAGGAACGGTTGTCACAATAGACCAAACGAGATTACCCAACGAGACCGTCTACTTGAAAATGCGGAATCCAACCGAAGTGGCGGATGCCATAAAAAAAATGAAAATTCGGGGTGCACCTCTAATTGGTGTGGCTGCAGCTTTCGCTTTAGCCCTCACTGCTTTTCATTCAAAAACTGTGGGAAAAGAAGAATTGCTTAAGGAAATTGAGGAATCCGCGGAACTTTTAAAGAAAACAAGGCCTACGGCGGTGAATCTTTTCTGGGCGGTTAACCGAGTTTTGCGTAAAGCCAGAAGTGTGCAGGGTGGTGCGCATGCGGTGGCTGAGGTTGTTGTTGAAGAGGCGAAAAAAATGGCTGATGAGGATGTAGAGATAAACCGCAAGATTGGAGCGCATGGGGCTAAACTAATCCATGATAGAGACGTTGTTCTCACCCACTGTAACGCAGGAAGCTTAGCAACTGTGGACTACGGTACAGCATTAGGAGTTATCCGCGCCGCGAGAGAACAAGATAAGAAAATCCGGGTGATTGCAACCGAAACTCGTCCAAAACTGCAGGGTGCGAGGTTAACGGCGTACGAGTTAAAAGGTGACGGCATCCCAGTAACTTTAATCACCGACAGCATGGTGGCATACGTAATGTCCAAACGGATGATAAATTTGGTTGTTGTCGGGGCAGACCGCGTTGTTCGAGACGCTGTGATTAACAAGATCGGCACCTACATGATTGCAGTATTAGCTCACGAACATGGCATCCCATTTTATGCGGCGGCTCCCAAATCAACGTTCGACTTAAAACAAAGTTCGAAGAATGTGGTGATCGAGGAAAGAGATCCCGCTGAAGTCACATATTTCGGTGGTCAACGAATTGCTCCAAAAGGGATAAATGTGTTAAATCCAGCGTTCGACATCACACCATTAAAATACGTGACAGGGGTTATCTGCGAAACCGGAATCCTACTCCCATCAGGAATTCAAAAGCTGACCGCCAAGTAAATTGAATAGGCTTAACTGTTGAACATCGGTTTTTTCACGCCACTCTAAAATGAATGTCAACATGAAAGTGTAAAACACCCAGTTGTCATGAAAGTT
>JAYEKF010000036.1:0-2461 GCA_034660895.1 Thermoproteota archaeon
AGAGCAGACATAGATCGTGTCATAAACAACATGTTGACTATTATTTCCAAAGTTCAGCCTAATGAGATCATTTGGGATCACCACTTATGTCGAGGTTTATTCAAGTCCAAGCTTAAGAAGGTATATTCATATGCCGAGAAAGCGGGTGTAAGGCTATGTACAGCAGCCGAACACATGGGGCATAACCCTTTGATAGAGCAATTGAAGAATTAAGTGCGTAGCGCATGAAAAAGGAGTTTGCGGCGGATCATCAGCAGGGTGACCTTCAAACTGGACCGCGACCATACAACCCTATTTTAGAAATTTTAATTAATAAAGTTGATTTGCTGTTCACGGAGGCATGGAATAAATTTTTCTAAGAAAATAAGTTCACCAAATTGCAAGAGTTTCGTTCTTCTTAACTTGATAATGATGAATGATGTCAGATGAAATATTCAAGAACCGGGTAAAGTTTATGGGTGGAAAACTTTTCGAGCTACTTCTATTCCAGCTCCAACCTCAACCGGATAGCCTACGTCCCTCAACGCCTTTTCGAAGGCGTCAACTGTCGCAAGCACTTCTGCTTCTGAGATAGCTCCCATACACCCAATTCGTAGGATTTTATGTCTGATTTTGCCTCTGCCTTTAGCGACTACTATGTTATATCGTTTTTCCATGATTTCCCGAACCTGTTTACTATCAACGTTAGCGGGAACGTTAACTGCGATAACCGTGTTTGAGCGAAGGTGTGGTTTTGGGTAGGCAGTTAATCCCAGCGTTTCCAGCCCTTCGTAAAAGGCTTGGGCGCAAATCTTGTGTCGTTTAAACCGTTTCTCAAGTCCTTCCTCTCGTATGATTTTTAATGCTTCGTGTAGGGCGTAGAAAAGGGATAAAGCTGGAGTGCTAGGGGTTTCTTTCTTTTCGTCGAAATCTCTGAATCGAACCAAATCAAAGTAAAAGGGTTTAGCAACCGTTTTCTCGACAATTTTCCACGCTCGTTCACTTATTGAAACCATAGCTAATCCAGGTGGGCAAGCCAGACATTTTTGGCTTCCAGTGACGCATAGGTCGATGTTCCATTTGTCTACAGGTAAGTAATCTCCTCCTAAACTTGAGATGGCGTCCACCACAAGAAGAAGGTTGTTTTCTCTCGCTATTTCGCCGATTTTTGGTAGTTCACGAACGATGGCGCCGGTGGATGTTTCGTTGTGAACTATGATTATGGCCTTCGCATTTTTTTCCTTCCTGATAACCGCTTCAATTTGTTCTGCAGTAGGAGCGTCACCCCAATCTACCTGAATTTCAATCGGTTTGCCACCTCGAACTGTAACATGTCCTTTTAGTCTTTCGCTGAAGGCACCGAAAACAGGAACTATTGCTTTGTCACCTGGGTTGATTATGTTGCTCACGGCGCATTCTAACCCACCGGTGCCAGAGGAAGTTAACACGAAAACGTCGCTTTCAGTTTGAAAAACGTATTTCAGATTTTCCTTAATATCATCGTAAAGTTTATGGAAGTCATCACCACGGTGATCGATGATGGGCTGCGTCATTCGCTGTATAACTCGATTAGGAACGTTAGTTGGGCCAGGTAGCATGAGGAGCTTTCTTTCTTTCAAACTCATTCCTTCATGCACAAGTGAAGCTAAAGCATTAAGAACCCCATTTATTAAACATTATGGACGAACAACCATGTCTCCACCCATCATAACTTTGCTTTCCGATTTTGGACTAAAAGACCCTTACGTAGCGGAGATGAAAGCAGTCATTTTAAGCATCTGCCCAGAAGCACATATTGTGGACATTAGCCACGAAATCGAAAAGTTTAATGTACGTATGGGCGCCTTCGTACTCGCTTCCGCATCACCCTATTTTCCTAAGGACGCTGTCCACATGGCTGTTGTCGACCCAGGCGTCGGAACCAAACGCCGTTCCATCATAGTAGAAACTACGAGGGACTGCTTTGTGGGGCCGGATAACGGTTTGCTTACATTAGCCGCTTATAGACATGGAATACACCACATTTACACAATCACTAACCCAAAGTACATGCTTCCACAAGTGTCTAAAACATTTCATGGACGGGACATTTTCGCACCAGCAGCCGCTTACTTAGCAAAGGGATGTGCACCCTCCGAGTTCGGACCAGAAATCAGGGATTACATTTTTCCAAAGTTTGCAAAGCCGTACGAAAAAGAAAATAAGTTGCAAGGAGAAGTTTTGCACGTGGACGGCTTCGGTAACATCATCACGAACATCTCAAGGAAAGATTTAGAAAATAAGAAAATACATGAGGGAGAAAAACTTCAAGTCAACCTTAAGCGCCGGTCTTTAACGTTAAAATTTTGCTCAGCGTACGGTGAAGAGAAGCCTAAAAAACCTTTAGCGGTTATTGGCAGCAGCGGTTTCATGGAAATCTCAGTAAACCAAGGAAACGCAGCAGAATTCTTCAAAATAAGAGTAGGAGACAACGTTTCTATAC
>JAYEKF010000037.1:0-2416 GCA_034660895.1 Thermoproteota archaeon
ACTTCACACGCTTTGTTTATAGAGTGTGTAGAGTTTATCGTCACCGCTGTTATGGCTTCGGCTGGTGTCATTCTCATTTGACGGCAAGCTAATGCGATGACCAGTTGCAGATTTTCCGTCCAGCAACTTGGGTTATAATCGGTTCCCAACGCAACCGCCACGCCTTCCTGAATCATTTTTCTAGCGTTCGCCCACCTGTTTGTCATCAAAGAAAAGGAAGCTGCAGGAAGTAGCACCCCGATTACGCCTTTTTCAGCCATGGCTTTGATTCCGTTTTTTGATGCGAAAAGCAGATGCTCCGCCGACACCGCTCCAACTTCGGCGGCGAGTTCCGCACCTCCAGTCCAGCTCATTTCGTCAGCGTGCAGCTTAAGCTTCAAGCCGTGCTCTTTGCCTCTTAGAAGGATTTTTCTTGACTGCTCCACGGTGAACACGCTTTTTTCGCAGAATACGTCGCAGAATTCGGCTAGATTACGATTAGCAACTGTTGGAATCATTTCTTCGGCTACAAGCTTGACGTAGTCGTCAGCCTTGTTTTTGTATTCTGGTGGAACCGTATGGGCTCCAAGAAAAGTGGAAACAACATTTACTGGGTGCTTCTGATCTAAACGTTTTATCACTTCTAAGCATTTAACTTCATCTTTAGTGGTAAGTCCATAGCCGCTTTTCGCTTCTACAGTTGTGGTTCCATGCTCCAACATGATGTTCAAAGTTTTCTCGCCTTTTTTAAGCAACTCTTCCTCGCTGGCTTTTCTTGTCTCCCTCACAGTTTTTAGAATTCCACCGCCCATTTCCAAGATTTCCATGTAGTTGGCACCCTGTATTCGCATTTCAAACTCTTCCTCACGGGAGCCAGCGAACACCAGATGAGTGTGAGAGTCTACAAAACCAGGTGTCACAAGTTTTCCACGTGCGTCTACCGTGTTTTCGCTTTGGAACCGGCTTTTGATTTTCTGTGTTTTGTCCACCGCAACGATTTTTCCTTCGTGAATGGCTACGCCGCCGTTCAGGATGATTCCTAAATTTTTCATGTGTTTGCCTACAGCTGGGTTTTTCCTTTTTCCTTTTAGGGTGACCAGCTCGTTTGCGTTTGTAATCAGTAAATCAACTTTTTCTTTAGCCACCTTATTCGCCTTTACCTGCCTCCACTGCTTTTTGCACAGCCATTTCAAGTACGCGGTTTTCGTCAAGGTTGTCAATTTTCAAATAGTACGACGCCACATCGATTATGACTTTTAAGGGGGCTAAGCCGCAGAACTCTGAGCCGATTACGGGAGCGTTGTATCGTTCCGCTTCGAGTTTAATCAGCTCAAAAGCTCGGTAGATGGGTGTCTTTTCGAAGTTAGTTATACTCATGCCGATTTGAGTGATTTTTTTCTCCGGGATTTCCGCAGCCATCGCCTTCACGTTAGTCAATCCACCCTTCTGAGCGTGCAAAGCCTTAGCAATTTTCTTGGCAACCTTCAAATCGGAGGTTCCGAGGTTAACGTTAAAGCCAGCCATAGGTCTTCGTGCACCTGTAATGGTTGCACCAGCAGTGGAATGCGGTTTTGCTGGTCCAAAATCCGGCTGCCGACCTGGCACCCTAATCATCTCGTCAAGTTTTTCGTATTCACCTTTCCTTATCCAGTCTAAGTCGCTTCTCTCCGGACGGGTGGCAGCTTCAGCGTACAGATAAACAGGCACTCCACACTTTTCTGCAAGTTTTTTCCCAAACGTGTTAGCTAATTCTACACATTCTTGAATTGTGACGTTTCTTATGGGGATGAACGGAACGATGTCTACAGCTCCAACCCGTGGATGCTGCCCTTTATGTTGGTTCATGTCAATGAGCTCCACCGCTTTTTCAGCCGAGTTTAAGGCGGCTTCTAAAACGGATTTTTTGTTTCCAACGAATGTGACGACGAGTCGATTGTAATAGTCGTCATAAGTGTAGTCCAGAAGATACGCGTCTTTTGTCCGTTTTATTTCATTCAGAATGGTTTCCACAACTTTTGGGTCTGAAGTGCTGAAGTTCGGCATACATTCAACGATTTTTTTCATGTAATATCCCTTCGATATTCGGGTTAGATGTGTTCAAAAATGTTATAGGTTGAAGTTAAACTTTTGTGATTTAAGAACTAAGAGCGATAAACACAGCTTGGATCTTCATTTTTTCGAAAAAAACGAAATTCTCGGAGTTTCATCTGTTTCCATAAAACATATATACGCTTCACATTGTAATTTTGCAGCTAAAGAGGGAAAATAGACTTGAAAAAAAGTATCTACAGCTTTGTTTGGCTTTGTTCTTTTAGCTTTGATTTCAATGCTAGTCGTCTATCCGGCTCAGGCAGATGTCTCCACACCGAGTTTCATCGGAGTATGTTATAGGGGACAAGACCTTTTCTATGGATATTATAGTGTTGTAGCTTATGAA
>JAYEKF010000038.1:0-12395 GCA_034660895.1 Thermoproteota archaeon
GTCTGGGACGCGCTCCACAAACTTGAACGGCCCACTACCCGTGTGGGCGGTAACATTAGTCGGGTCATCCCAGCATGCAGCGTGTTGGGAGTTACCGTGCTCCCAGTCACCCCAGTCTCTTATGTGTTTTGGTACAATGTTGATGTCACCAACCTGCGTGAGGCCGAAGCCCATGGACTCATTGAACACCACGCTCACCGTATATTCATCGTGCACCGTGCAATCAACCATTTTCTGCAATAAAGACCAACTTAGCGCATCCTCAGGAGCTGCTTTATAGTAATCTAGGGTGAACTTGATGTCGCTGGCGTTCAACGGCACACCATCATGCCACTTCATTCCTTCCCGCAGGTGGAAAGTGAAGTTTTTCGCATCCTCCGATGCGTCCCAACTTTCGGCAAGCCATGGAATTGGATTCATTTCTGTGTCGTAGGCTAAAAGCGAATCATAAACTTGGATAAGATACCATCCGGTTCGTTCACTACGAGAGAAAAGTGGATTCATCTCCCCAACATCCGACGGATAAGCCATAACAAATGTGTCATTTGCGTCCGTACTGTAGATGTTGAGCATGGTTAGGCGGTTCATGCTGGTGAATATTCCGCCGGGTACAAAGGTGTAGTTAACCCATTCTTTCCGGATGGCGTGGGTGTCGTCGCTTAAGAATAGTGGTATGTACGGAGCTAGTTCAACAGATAACGCTTGCACTTCCGCCGCCGCCTCTATTCTCGCCGTTTCATTGGTGGCGTGAAGTAAATCGTCTAGCGCTGCATCCATAGTGTCATTGTGTAAGCCGTAGCAGTTGTCACCCCAGTCAATATCATTACAGGAGTGCATACGATACCAAACGTGATCAGGATACCCTCCGAAGCCATGGCTCATCTCATACATCCGATAATCCCGCGGAAGCGCGTAGAGATTAGGATACATAACCGCATCATCCGTGATTGACACAGTAACGCTGATACCAATTTCCGCCAGCTCTTCGCGGATGGCCATTCCTGCATCCACAGAGATAGTGTCCCAGCTAAGCACCTGCATATCAAAGACCATGTTATCCCCGTTAGAAGCTTCAACGTTTGATGAGAACAAGGGAGTGATTGTTGCTATTCCTAGAAGCAAAAGCAGAATCGCATTGCAAATCACTTTTTTGTTTTCCATTTTTATCTACCGATTCAAACGTTTAGTTTGCAACATTACCGTTTATAAGTGTTGTGCGCTCGGTCAAACAAGCGGATCATCCAGTTGCTGGATGCATCATGAAAAAATGAACATTTTAGGCGCCCAGCCCCTATCCAGCGATAAATCACCCTTTCATAATGCCTTTGTAAATCTCGAAACAAACCTATTTCCTTTCACGTAGAATCTCCAATTTTTCCTATCATTTGCTTTCACTCCCACCCTCGTCGCAGAAACCGCCTCAAAAGCCTCTTTCATTTCTGGCTTCCTTTTCACTTAGATCACACTTTTGGAAGGAAAGTGTGAGAGTGAAAGGCCAGATGTGAAAGAGGTCGCAAGAATCATTTTTGGTAGAAAAACTGGAAGTTAAGTCAATTCATAACCGAAAAAGTAACTAGCCTTTTTCTGAAAGCTGTAAAAATAACTTAAAATAGCTTTTCAGATGCCTAGTTATCAGAAAATTCTTTAAGACGTGTTGCCGACCCTTTCTACCCATTTGTTGAGCTTTTTTGGGATGTTTCAACAGATGGAGGGTTTTTTGCGCCGCCTCTTCCACATTGTTCACCAAAAACCCAGTTTTTCCATCAAGAATTTGCAGAGTGATCCCGCCCGCGTTACCTCCAACCACGGGGACCTCTTTCCATAAGGCTTCGGATACGGTAAGTCCAAACCCTTCTCGTATCGACTTCTGCAGAACTACATCTGAAGCTCTCTGGAGGGCGTTTACCTTAACGTCGGCGAGATTTGTTAAGAGATGTATATTGTAGTCGTTCCCCGCATACCGATCAGTTTTCTCGTAATAGACTAAACCTTCCGGATCATCGTGAGCCATGCTTCCAATCAGCAAAAGCTGGACGCTCGGGATTCTTCTTTTCACAAGGCGGTAAACATCGATAACTCCCATGGGGTCTTTCCACGGATCGAACCGAGAAACTTGTGTAAGGATAGGTCTATCAGGGGCGACGTCATATGTTTCTAATGTTGATAGAACCTTGCTGTCTGACAGCGGCTTGTTCTTGTCGCTTAGCGGGTCTATGGAAGGATGAATTACGGCGATTTCTTTGATTTTAGCAAATTTCTTAGCATACCTTTCTAAACTGAAAATTGAGGCGTCGTAGAGCGTTATGTATGGTATCAAGAAGTCCAAAAATTCTCTGTTGGGTTGAGATAGGTCAATGTGACAGCGCCAAACCCATTTTCCAATTTTTTCGTGGCAGTAGTTTATTAAGGCGAGGGGTTGTGGATCGTGTATTATGACATAATCGTAATTTAGGTCAAGTAGATTACTGTTCATTTCATTCTGACGAAGGTAAACGTTTTTCATCTCTTTGGTTAACGATGACTCTAACCCTAGCAGGGCGTTGTGAAAAGTTTTTGTCACGTTAAAAAACTTGTCGGAACCCGTGATTACCTTCCATTCCGCGTCCAACCCGACATCTTTCATTAGAGGGACCAGTCGGTGCAGAATTTCCGCAACCCCACCGCCAAACGAAGTGGAGTTCACGTGGCAAAAACGCTTTTTCTCTATTCTCTTTGCGAGAGACCTTATTTCTTCTGTTTCTCTTTCTCCGACAATACGCGAATATTTATCCAAAGACACTTTGTTTAAGGAAACGTTTAGACCCATGACGTTTTCACCTTTGGAAACCTCAGATTTTAAACTTTTATTTGAAAAGCAAGCTTAATATTGTTGTCTCCTACTCACAAAATTGTGTCAACTACTTTCAAAATTTTCCTTCATTTTCAGTTTACATGTCGGAGAGCTTATACGGTAGCGAAACATTTTTTAAATCAATAATAATTGGCTGATGGTAGGTTCGCGTCTTGGCGAAAGTGGCACTAAAAGGTGTAACCAAACGCTTTGAAGATGTTGTGGCAATCAATTCGCTTAGTTTGGAGGCGAAAGACAAAGAATTTCTTGTTTTGTTGGGGCCATCAGGCTGTGGAAAGACAACTGCTTTACGATGCATCGCTGGTCTCGAGACCCCTGAGGAGGGGAAAATCTATATCGGAGATAGGTTGGTAAACGACTTGGAACCAAAAGATCGGAACGTGGCTATGGTTTTTCAGAATTACGCTTTGTATCCCCACATGTCCGTGTTCAAAAATTTGGCCTTTCCATTAGAGAATTTTAAGGTTTCTAAGAGCGAAATAGAGCAAAAGGTTAAGCAGGCAGCAAAGTTATTAAAAATACAGGAGCTTCTAGATCGGAAGCCGAAGCAGCTTAGCGGGGGGCAGCAACAAAGGGTGGCTTTGGGCAGAGCCATAGTTAGGGAGCCACAGGTCTTCCTCATGGATGAACCGCTAAGCAATTTGGATGCGAAGTTGAGGGTTTACATGCGTGCTGAACTCAAGAAACTGCAGCAGGATCTTGGTGTAACAACGGTTTATGTAACTCATGACCAGGTTGAGGCCATGACGATGGGCGATGAGATTGCAATCCTGAAAGCAGGAGTCCTCCAGCAGTTTGACCCCCCAAACAAGGTGTATTCTCATCCATCCAACGTCTTCGTAGCGGGCTTTGTGGGCAGTCCTCCAACCAACTTTTTCGATTGCACTTTGGTGGAAGGAAACATTCTTGATGCAGGAGAATTTAGATACGCTTTGCCAAAAGAAATGGCGAAGATGGCAAAAGCTGCTGTTTCAAGTGAGATCATTTTGGGCATAAGACCTCAAGATGTGCTGGTTTACGAAAAAGCGGAAAAAAAGAAAGGCTTAGTTCGGGGTGAATTGTATACAACGGAGCCTTTGGGAGAGAGAATGATACTCGACTTACAAGTTGGAGATTACCTTGTAAAAGCCGTGGTGAGTCCCGACTTTGAAGCCGAGAGGTTGAAGAAGCTCTGGATCAAATTTCCATGGGACAAAATATACCTGTTTGATAAGAAGACTGGTAACTCACTGATATGAAAATAAGTTTGAAACGTAATCATTGTTCAGCTCTAACTTGTTTTGTGACCAAGGTGTTCGGAACATGTAATATCTCTTCCGAATGCGACGAAGAGAAAACTAAGGTTGATACGCTTGATTTCAGATTAGAGGTGGTAGGATGAACGTGGAGAGGATAAAACGAAAGCTTCTTCAGGATGTACAGAAGCTGAGGAGCCAAAAAGGCTATCTAAACGCTGGATATCCAAGGTACTACTCTCTTTTCGGACGTGACGCTCTAATTTCGGCTTGGCAGACACTTAAGATAGATCCTTCGATCGCCCGAGCGGCTCTGCAAGTCTTGGCCGAGTATCAAGGAAAACAAGTGAATTCGCGGGCGGAAGAGGAGCCGGGGAAGATTTTGCATGAATACCAGTTTAGCTCAGAGCAGTGGATGGAACGACCTGATTGGGAGTTCCCCTACTATGGCAGTGTCGACAGTACACCTTTGTTTATAATCTTGGCGGGTAAGTACCTTCATCAGACCCATGACAAAAATTTTCTTCTCAAGACATGGGAGAACCTTTTGGCCGCCTTCCGTTGGATCATAGACTATGGGGATGGAGATGAGGACGGTTATGTGGAATATGAGAGAGGAACGCCTAATGGGCTTTTTCACCAAGGTTGGCGGGACAGTATCGATGATGATTTGGGGATAAAACCGCCAGTAGCTATCGTCGAAGCTCAGGGCTATGTTTACGCCGCGTATCAAACCCTCATTTCCCTGAGCCGCCAGCTGGGCAAAAACAACATTTATAGACAAGCATCTTCGAGATTAGAAGTTCTCAGGAGAAGGTTTAATAAGGATTTTTGGATGGAGAAAAAGAGATACTTTGCGTTGGCCTTAGATGCGGAAAAAAGACGGAGAGAAGCCATTACGTCCAATCCTGGCCATCTTCTTTTTACCGGGGTTGTCATATTAAACAAAATTAACCCTTTGGTGTCGCAGCTTTTTGGTTCTGGTCTGTGGACTCCGTATGGTATAAGAACGCATTCTTGTGAAGAATGGGATTTTGATCCCTACAGCTATCACATGGGCTCCGTTTGGCCCCACGACAACTGGATCATTTACAAAGGGCTCCAGAAACTGGGCCTCAGCCACCACGCTGATAGAATCAAGAAAGCTTTGCTCCAAGCTTATAAAGAACTTGGGCACATCCCAGAGCTGTACGCGGTTGTGGACGGAAAAATTGTGGACTTGTCAGCATTCCCAACTAGAATCGCGAATCCCATGGCGGCTTGGGCGAGTGCAGGATTACTCGAGATGATTTGGAACAATTGAAAAGTTTACGTTTCCGGAAACGTGGAAGAGTGGCTTTTCTCTCGCGTAGGGACAACGAGTTATGAACAAGGTGAGTTACTGCCTTACCCTTTCACCGTCCAGCCAATCATGCCTTTTATGTAATACTTTTGGAGCACTATGAAAAGCAACATGGGAACTATCGTAACTATCATGGATCCGGCGGCTAATAGACTATGATCAAAATGGTATAGTCCCTTCAAGTATGGAAGGCGTTGCGTGACTAAGTACTTTTCGGGCGTGCCAATTATGAGTAGTGCTAGGAAGAAATCGTTCCAAACCCACATAAATTGTAGGACCGCCACCGACGCTAGAGCGGGCAAGGTCATTGGAATCACTATCTTGTAGAAGATTTTGAAGTCGGAAGCTCCGTCCACCCTCGCGGCTTCCTCGACTTCGATCGGGAGAGTTGAGAAATAATTTCTCATAAATAGGATAATCCATGGGAGTCCCCACGCGGAGTGCACAAGTATCAAGCCTGCAAAAGTATGTAAAAGGCCGATCTCCAACAAAATTCTGTAGATTGGCACAGCGATCATTTGTTGCGGAACCGACATTAACAGAACCAGTGCCGTAAATAAGTAAGTTTTTATTGGAAAACTGAATCTGGCAAATCCATAGCCTGCGAGCGAGGCCACGAACATCGGTATGATTGTTGCCGGCACGGCAACCAACAAAGAGTTAAGAACCCCTCTTGCTAGAGGAAAGTCAGGGTCGAACAAAGCTTGGGCAAAATTATTCAATGATGGATTGAACTCTGCAAAGTTCCACCACCCGTGGAGAATCTCGCTATATGGTCTTATAGAAGCCATAAGCGTTCCTAGAAGGGGTATTATCCATAGCAGGGCGCTTGACCAAGCGATCGCATGGATGATTATTGTAGATTTTTTCACGTTCATTTTTTCACCATGTATCTTGTCATGCCCACG
Organism: Thermoproteota archaeon; assembly: GCA_034660895.1. Classification (GTDB taxonomy): domain Archaea; phylum Thermoproteota; class Bathyarchaeia; order Bathyarchaeales; family JAYEKF01; genus JAYEKF01. The sequence continues at coordinate 6,337 of JAYEKF010000038.1, forward strand.
GCCACAACTAAGGTCAATAATGTTAGAAAAGTCGCTATAACCGCTGCACCATTGTAGTTGCGGTTTACAAAACGGCTCCACATCTCCAAAGCGAGCACGGTAGTAGACTTTCCTGGTCCACCTGTCGCATCTATAATAAACACCAGATCAAAAATTTTGAGTTCCCACAACACGGTCATGGTTACAATAACTAGGGTGATGGGTTTAAGCAGTGGAAGCGTGATGTGAAAAAAAGTACGAAAAGGTGAAGCTCCGTCTATCTTTGCCGCTTCATAGTAGTCTTTAGGTATCGTGGCGAGTCCAGCGGAGTAAAGAATCATGCTGAACCCGGTCCACAGCCAAACTCCGCCAAAAATCTCTGCGAAAAGCGCAGTCTCAGGATAAACCGTCCACGTTCTTGCCAGTTCTCCAAATCCCAAAAAGGTAAGGAAGCCATTTAGTATTCCTACCTGTCTATTGAACGTAAAACGCAACATTATTCCTCCAACAATCAACGGTGTGACCATTCCCAAGAATATTACCGATTTCACCACAGAGGCTCCCTTCACATCTCTCAGAATGATCGCCAGAGCTAGTCCAGCAAATGTAGAGAGAGGTAAATGAATCGCGATCCATATCACATTGTGGATCAACGCTCCTAGGGGAGGATATTTCGGGAATCCTTCCAGATTCACTATGTCTCTGCTGCCCAGAACGTCATAGTAGTTTTCCAGACCAACAAACTCGCCGGAGGGCGATAAAAAGCTGACAAAGAAGGTTTGTAGCACAGGGAAAACTACAAACATGATTAAAAGGGTTAGAGCAGGTAAAAAAAAGGGGAGTATAACTCTTGTTCGCGCGATGTTACTTCCCTCTGCCTATTACGGAGCCTTTTCTTGTATAGCTGCGAGCACATCGTCCAATTTTGTTGGGTCAACCCATAACAGTTTCAGTTGGTCCCAGAACGTGGTCTGAAATTCCCCGCCGATAGTATCGTCAAGGTCGAGCATAGCCTCCATTCCTTCCATGAGTTCGGCAACTTCTCTGTCGACAGGAGGATAAGCTTCTAAGGCCACATGTATGTTTGTGGCGATGTGACCGCCTTCACCTACTTGGATTTCCTGTGCTTCCTCGCTGATTAAGAACTTAAAGAGTTCCTTTGCTTCATCTGAGTGTTCGGTGTAAGTTGGTATGAAGAAGTAATCGGCGGCAAACACTAACCCCTCTGTTCCCGGCAGCGAGAAGACTCCTAAGTCCGCTGGGTCTTCAACCATTCCCGTAATCCAGCTTCCCATGAAGTACAGACCGTAGTCTCCTCCCCACCACAGATCCACAGCCGTGGTCCACTCGGTAGGTTCACTGAAGTATCCCGCTTCCAGCAACGGAACCAATTTATCTTCGAATATCGTCTTTACCTCAGTGCTTGTCCAGTCGACATCACCGGTTATTAGGCTCCGTTGAAGGTCTGGGCCTCCGTATGTTATCAGGAAGTGGTCAACAACATCCGAGATGGGCCATCCTTTTCCGTCCCCAGTGACTATGGGATTCTGTATGCCAGCTATCGCTGCGATATCGTCTAGGAGAGCCACGAATTCATCCCAGCTTTCCGGCTCCGTCAGGTTGTTTGCTTCAAAGAAGGATTTCCTGTACCAAAAGCCCGGTTTGACCTTGCCAGTGTACGCTCCTCCATAAAGTGTGTCGCCTACTTTCACTGGATCGAGGGCGCCAGGAGACAGATCCGCTTCGTCGACCAAATCTGTGACGTTGAGCGCATCCCCATCTGGTCCTATGTCTTTGATGAACCACGCCCACATAAATATTAAATCACCAGGAGTCGCTCCTGCATCGAACTGCGCTGGTAAAAGAGTAGCTAGGTCTTCAGCCCTGTAAATTCTATACCTCACGGGTATGCCGGTTCTCAGTTCAAATGCGTGTAAGACAGGCATAAACGCCTCTCTTTCTTCCCCAGACCAAGGACCGATCACAGTTATTATCGGTTTTGGTGCTAGCCGTTCTTCTATCGCCGTTAACCTGTCCGTAATATTCTCCAACGCCTCTAGACTTCCGCCCACCGTTGTCGCAAGCCCTTTTACTTCTTCAGTTAAGTCCGTCATGGTCCCCGTTAATTTCGCTACCTCATCTGTTAGTTTGCTAGTCTCGTTCAACACTGACATGCCATACCACAAAGTGCCCGCGTTAACTATGATGGCGATGATAACCAACACCGCAATAGACATTTCTACTTTACTTAAGTAGAAATGTGAAACGAACCTGTTGCTCTTTATGTAAAATCTCCAACATTTTCGGTCATTCGCTTTCACTCCCATCCTCCTCGTAGAAACCGTTTCAAAGGTTTTTATCGTTTCTGGTTCCCGAATAAATATTTCCTCACCAAGAGTTAAGTCTAAGCCGTTCTGAGCCTTCGTAATATGCATAGCTTCTGTTAACTTTCCAGGGCCGTTCGTTAAGTTTACTAGGTTCTTCGCTCCTCGGTTCCTCTGCATCATATTTATTCCTTCAATTGGCTCCACTGCTCTTATCAAAACTGCTCCTGGAACTCCTTCCTTTTCTGTTGTCACGTTGAAACAGTGATGTTTCCCGTAAATGAAGTATACATAAGCGCAACCAGCCTTTCCAAACATCACTTGGTTTCTAGAAGTTTTCCCTTCGTACGCGTGGCTTGCCGGGTCGTCGTTGCCCCCGTAAGCTTCAACCTCCACAACTTTCCCAACCATAACTCCCTCTTCGGTTTGCCTAACTAAACGTTTACTTAACAACTCCTTTGCAACGGCAACCGTGTTTCGCGCGTAAAAGCTCCGCCGCAGAACCGTCATTTTTTCTCACTCTTCTAAACGTAGTTACTTGTTTGTAGATAAAACATGTTCCACAAACGCGGCCGGCGTGTATTGAAGTATGTTTCTAGCCTGATAGGAGAAGCCTTGAGCAACCAAAACCTTCAAGATTTTCTCAACAAATAAACGGTTCCGCAAAAGAAGCTCCAAAGCATGCGTATAGTTTCGGTTAAGCTCTCGGACTGCTAATCGCTGCTGTTTCTTAGAAAGCACGTAATCTTTACATTCAACCAGATAAGCCAGCCTTAAATCCGGCTTCACAGCTAAAACATCGCAATGGTTTGTTCGTTTGAACACGATGTAACCTTGCTTCTGAAAAGCTTCAGCCACCTGATTCTCTAATTCTACACCGCTCATTTTCAGCACCAGTTTCCCACAAACGTTCTGAAGTGAAGACTTTTTTATAAGACCAAGGTTTAAAAAACGTTTCCGCCGTCTTCTCGTTCACATGCATGAAAAACACTTGTACAAGGAAAAAGTTAATTAAAGCCTAAAGTACTTTCGTAGTTAGCCTCTCAGAATGGATGTTCCATCATGGCTAAAGAGTTCCAACACATCGTTCGAATTGCCGACACAGACGTCGACGGCACAAAAAAAGTAGTTTACGCTCTATTGGATATAAAGGGTGTGGGAACCCACTTAGCTGATGTAATCGTAAAAAAAGCAGGTGTCAACCCAGAAACCCGAATAGGGTTTCTCTCAGACGTGGAAATAAAAAGAATTGGAGATGTTATTGAAAACCCCCTTAAACACGGGGTTCCAAGCTGGCTTCTCAACCGCCGAAAGGATTTGGAAACAGGAAAAGACCTCCACCTCACAGGCTCAGATTTAGTTCTAAAAACGAAAGCAGACATCCAGCGGCTTAAAGAATTGGGGTCGTGGAGAGGATACCGCCACGCATACGGATTAAAAGTGCGCGGTCAACGAACACGAACGACGGGTAGAACCGGAAGAACTATGGGTGTAAAGAGAAAGAAGTTGCTGGCGAAACAGCTTAAAGAGCGAGGGAGATAGATGGGTGACCCAAAGAAGCAACGGAAAAAATATGAAACACCGCGTTTTCCTTGGCAAGCAGACGCTCTGCATAAAGAACTTATAATGCTTGGCCGGTACGGACTGCGAAACAAACATGAGTTGTGGCGTTACAAAACTATGCTTTCCAACTTTCGTGAAATCGCTCGTTCACTTTTAGGAAAATCCGGTGGGGAACGCAGAATTCGGGAAAACCAACTTCTCAACCGATTAAATCGGCTTGGAATCCTACCTGAAACCGCCGTGTTAGATGATGTTTTAGATTTATCCATCGAAGATGTTCTTGAGCGTAGACTACAAACACAAGTGTTCCGCAGAGGACTAAGTAAATCTATCTATCAATCCCGTCAATTCATCACGCATAGGCACATCGCAATTGGCGGAAAACGAGTCTACTCCCCAAGTTACCTTGTTTTGAAAAAGGAAGAGGCGAATATAACCTACGCTCCAACTAGCTGCTTATCCGACCCAAATCATCCAATACGTCAATCCATGGCTGCTCCGGCCGCAGAAACAAAACCTGTTAGAAAGGCAAAAGCCGATTAGGGAGAATAAAAGAAATATGAGTAAAAAAGATGAAAAGTGGGGTATAATCCGCATTTACAGCTCCTACAACAACACGATTATACACTTAACAGACGTATCCGGCGCTGAAACCATCGCCAGAGCCTCTGGAGGCATGTTCGTAAAAGCGGATAGAATGGAATCTTCCCCCTACGCAGCTATGCAAGCCGCCGTCTCCGTAGCCGCCGCCGCTAAAGACAAAGGAATCACCGCCATACACATTAAGGTTCGAGCGCCCGGCGGGTCGGGTGCGCGGACGCCTGGTCCTGGAGCTCAAGCTGCCATCCGAGCGTTAGCTAGAGCTGGATTTCGCATCGGCCGCATCGAAGAAACAACACCAATCCCACATGATGGTACTCGGAGGAAAGGAGGTCGAAGAGGTCGAAGGGTCTAAAATTTGACGCTTAAACCTTTTTTCGTTCAGTTTTTGAATAGAAAGGTTGAAATAACGCCCAATTGTCCTTAATGAGAAACGTGTATAACTCCGTATGGGAAGTAAAACTGGTGAACGTTGAAGTTCTTGAAAAAACCGATGCTGAGATGCGGTTGATTATTAAGGGGTCTGACGCCCCGTTCATGAATACGTTACGTAGAACCATACTTGCTGAGGTGCCGTCTATGGCTATCGAAGAAATTGTGATTATTGAAAACTCCTCTGTGCTCAAAGATGAGATTCTTGCCCACAGGCTTGGGCTGATTCCTCTCCGAACAGAATTGGACTCCTACAATTTACCCGAGGAGTGCCCCTGCAAAAGCGAGTTTGGATGCAGCCTTTGTCGAGTGGCATTGACGTTGGATGTTGATGCAGGTGAAAACTCGAGAACAGTGTATTCAAGCGACTTAAAATCGGAAGACCCATCTATTACACCTGTTAGCGACAAGATTCCTATTGTAAAACTTGCTCCCCATCAGAAAATACGGCTAGAAGCGTATGCTCAACTGGGGCGGGGGAAGAAACATGCTAAGTGGCAGCCGGTTTGCATGTGCACCCATAGGTATTGGCCGGAAATCCGTATTGATGAGAAAAATTGTGACGCATGTGGAGAATGCGTGAAAGTCTGTCCGAAAAAAATCCTAGTTAACGTTGGAAAGAAGATAGAAATCCGAAATCTAATGAACTGCACGCTCTGCCAAGACTGCATGGATGCTTGCCCTAAAAATCCACCTGCGGTTGAAATCGGTTGGAAGGAGGACGTTTTCATTTTCAACTTGGAGTCCACTGGTGCTCTCCCCCCAGAGCGGATTCTGCTTGAAGCCTTTAGTATTCTTAACAAAAAATGTGATGCCTTCGATAACCAATTAAAGATGGTGGAAAAGGATGAAGCGAACTAAATCAACGAACCCGCTGTTAATTAATGCAATTCGAGTTCTTATGAGGAAGGCACGAGAAAATGACGCGGAGGTATGGAGAGATGTAGCAGACCGTTTATCACGTTCAAAAAGGCGTTGTATAACAGTTAATATAAGCCGGTTGGCCCGTCACACCGAAAAAGGAGAAACTGTGGTTATCCCAGGCAAAGTGTTAGGTGTAGGAAATATTAACCACCCAGTAACCGTAGCAGCCTTTTCCTTCTCCGAAACCGCTCGGTTGAAAATTCGAAAGGTTAAAGGAGTATGCCTCTCACTTGTTGA
>JAYEKF010000039.1:0-12318 GCA_034660895.1 Thermoproteota archaeon
CGCCAACATAAATTAAGGCGCCCGCTGAAAGTGCAAGTAACATGCCTAATACTGGTTTTTTAAGACTTGAGATGAAAGGGTAAGAAACTAACATACCTAATGGTGTTGATATTGCAGCTGCGAGAAAAGCGTACAACAAAGATTTTTTCTTTTCAAAACCGCCCTCTATCAAAAACAAAAATGTCACTATACCCTCAGGGAATTCATGCAACACCATTCCTGTGGTAGCTAATATTCCTGTAAATATGCTTACAGTGAAAGTAACTGAATAGATGATGCCATCCACAAAAGAATGAAGACCTATCCCCACTGTTGGTATAATTCCTATAACTCTTTTTTCAGTAGAGGACACACCCTTCATAAGTTCACTGAATACACGCAAGAGTAAAAACCCAATCAACAAGAACATAGGAGTTAATATAGGATTTACATTTTCGCTCATTTTGAAGGATTTAGGTATTATATGTAGAAAGGATACAGATATAATAACTCCAGCTGCAAAACACATGAAGTAAGCCACATGTTTTTCACCCCATTTTCTATATTTACTTATTACATAAATGCCAATTGTGGTAACTACACACGCTAAAAAACTAGCTATTGCAGGCGGCCAAAAAGTATTAGACATTTTAAACCTCCTTTTTTAACAATCCACAATGACCTCGATCATGCCATCCCCTATTCATCAGCCTAGGCTTTGCAACAATCCTCATCCACAAAGATAGGTTTGTTACATGGACAAAGTTTCGGATGCCCATAGGTTCGGCAGATCTGGTTTATCAGATCCCTGGAAGCATGGTGGTCAAGTCTGCAGGCTTCCTCGCAAGCTTCTTGAACTCCATAGTTAAGGTGGTTCACAAACAGTGTTTCTAAAAGACGGTGTTTTCTCAGCAATTGTTTTGCTTTTAACAATCCATCTCCAGTCAGCTCTACTCCATGATAGGGGTCGTGTCGTAGGATGTTTTTCTGAGCCAGTTTCTGCAGAGTTTCAGTTACTGTGGCAGGTCGAACACCAAATATGTTAGCCATCTCTGTGGTTCTCACCTTTTTGCGCTCTTCAACTTGCCGTCTGTAAATGACTTTGACGTACCTTCCTTCGTTCTCTGTTAGTTCTTGGGACATGAAACTTTCTCCTGTTTGACGCTCAAATTTAGGTTAAGCCTAAAATAAAATATAAATGTTAGGTGAAACCTAAAATTTCTTCAATAAACCTCTGTCAAATTCCTGCGGAATACTGCTTGATCAAACGACCTTAAAATATCGAGGGAACCGCGTCCATACGTGCTAAGATCGAGACCTTAATTTATCTTCTAACCGCCCAGTTTTACGTTCGGTTTTTAAATCAATGCTGAGAATAAAGGGGGAAAACTGCGCATGCAAAGATTTCTTAGTTGGTGTTACGATTTGCACGCGCAAAAACTGTGGTTGAATCGCTTCCTTTCCCCTTGAGCAATCCTGAAACGATTGAAAACCCGAATTGAATATAAACAGGCCTTAAAACAATCAGAAGTTACGAACTAGTGCTTTGTAGTTGATGGTTGACAAAAAATTTTATTCACATGAAGGACAAGAGCTACCAGAGCTGGTGCTTCCGCCTACAAACTTATTTCCACTGTACAGTTTTTCCCAGCATTCCGAGCAGATTTCGATCTCCCCTAGCTCTTTATGATTAGCCACAAGTAAAGTTAAATCTTCACCGTTCTTACCACAAATCTCACATTTTCCCATTTCCAGATTTCTCCACATCAAAAAGTGAAAAGGGTCAATTACTTAAGTTTTGGGGTGGATTGTCATACTGACAATATTTCGGTAATAATAGTTCAAACGTTGAGGAAGCATCGTGAACTAGGATCAGAGTGAGCATTAACTCTCAAAAGTGTACAGGACGCTATATCTGTGTTCGTCGACACGATGAAAAAACATGTAAAACAAGGCTGAGGATAACGAGTATAAGGAGGCGCAGGGCTTCTCTCCTTTCCCTGTTCAATACTTGATTTCCATATTCATTTTTTTATCTCTGCCATTCTTTTTTGAGAGCATATCTCTTCTCGCCAGCTCTTATCGGCACTTTCAGCCAGTTTTCCGGGGGAATAAAAGGGCAAGTGTATGCTTCACTGTATGCACACCACGGATTGTACGCTTTATTGAAGTCGAGAATCCATCTTCCATCGGCGGTCTGGTGCCTCTGTGGTTCCAGATCGAGGTATCGACCTGCGCCATACGTTTCCTCACCGCTAGTTGCATCCCTAAAAGGGATCCATAATCTTTCTTCTTCAGGACCGCTCTTGTAGGCTTGAAGTACACATTGCTTGTCATTAACGTTAAATCTAAATTCGCCCCAACATATGAATTCCTGCACCCCACCTTTGGTGGTTGCCACTTTTATTTTCTTCTTCTCACTATGCTCATGAAGTATTAGTTCAAAACGTAAATCTGGATCCGGAGGATAATAGCTAAGACCTTTACCCATAAGATCCCTGCGTTTTTCTCGAGGCACTGGCGATCGTGGGTCTAATATGAAAAACCTATTTTTCTCCTCACGTTCTCTTTCCAGACACGTTTTCCATTCAGAAATTTTCATGATGAATTCCTCTGCTCGCGCAACCACTTCTTCACCTTATCATTTTGTGAATCATGGAATTGTGACTTTTAAAAGTGAGGGATATGACTCTCCAGCTTTCATTTTTAAGCTGTAGAAAAGATTCTGTGACCAGTTAGAAAAACTCTGATTACTATTCTATCTTTATTGTTTCATGTAGACTGGCAGTCTGGCGGTACCATAATCCTGCCACTATTCATTTTAGCAACACCACTAGCAGTCGATTACTACCCTTTCAAACCAGATTACCGGTTTAAACTCCAACTTCACGAACACACTGAAAAAAAGACGCTTAAAATGAAGACTAACAGCGGCGAGGACAGGAAACACATCTGTTGCGCACGCAGGTAATGCCAACACATGGGTATTATTTCACAGCGAGGGCAAGCAGTACACTACTAATTGTTATACGGTTATTTTGTCTTCTAACCAACCAGTTTTTGCTTTCGGTTTTGAATCGATACTGGGAATGTAAGGCTTAATATCAAGAACCGGCGTTCCTTCAATTGCGTCTAATCCTTTAACTTTTAGCACGCATCCTTTTCTTTTAATCAGCTGAACAACTGAGTGGCCTATAGGGTTGGGTCTACGTGGGGTTCTTGTGGTAAACAGTCCATGAGGTTTAGAATCCCAAGGTGTTCTAACGGATAAAGAATAGCCCTTGGATTTGTGCAGCCAATACAGAATATGTAAATGGGAAAAACCCTCTATATCCTTTAATCCTCCTTCATATTCGTCGAAAATCACGATTTCAGCGGCTTCTCCCCCTTGTGGGGGCGTTTCCTTCCTACTCTTATATGATGAATGAACAACACCGATAGGTTTCAGTTCTAACTTCATTTCTGTTTTTCCTCCATTATTCTTGTGGTGCACACAAATAAGGAAAGTATGGTGCATACTATTCGGCTATGTCTGCGATTTTCGGGTTTACAAGTTGCGTAACATCCTTCACTCGGATGCTTAGTTGGGCTCTGCTGTCTCCACCACCTGCGTAAACTACATCGCACTCAAGCAGCTTCAAGTCCATCACATACATCATGTCCTTCTGGTGGTCGTGCCCCACGGGTGGTACACCTCCCACATCATAACCGGTCACTTCTTTCACAGTTTTACGGTCCGCTAACACAATGTTCTTAGCACCGAGTACACCAGCAAGCTTCCTTTCGCTCACTCTCTGGTCCCCCCGCATTATAACAACGATGACCCCTACGTCAGACCGAAAGATAATTGACTTCGCTATTTTCCTTCTACTTAACCCTAAAACCTCCGAAGACGCCGCAACTGTAGCTGTCTCCTCACCCGTGTCAACAATCTCCGCGTTGATTCCACGTTTTTTAAGAAAGCCGGCAAGTTTCTTTCGAGACAACGTTCATCTACCTCCAAACGTTCTTAGTTTCCGACTCAACTCCTTAATGGGAGTTCTGTGCTCATCAACCTTTATTTTAACTTCTATATTCTTCGCGTTCACCATGAAGAGTGCTGCTGACCGCTCGCCACGTCGATCTCCACCGCTGTCGCTTCCAGCCTTAAGCGCTCTAATCATTCTCCAAGCTAAGCTTCCAGTAGATTTCTCGAATTCCTCCGCCATCCTGCTCACCACTTCTCTTCTAGCAAGCAAGTTCCCTATCACGACATAATCCTCACCGACTGCTTCTCCGTGACATTCAGGAACTATCCTTCCAGTGAACACCGCTTTCTTCCCGTTTGCATTTACCATCGCCACCTGTCTAAGCTCTCTTCCACTGTCTCTTTCTAAAAGTTTGTCCAGTGCCTCTGTAGGAGAAAAACCCTTTTCCATCAGCTCTAGCCCCTTAGTTCCATACGCTATGTTTGTGTATGCTTGGGTTGCAACTGCACCAACGCCGGGTTTCGCGTGAGGAACTCTATCTGCTACGAATGTAGAGCCAGTTGCAACAGCGACTCCTAGTAATTCAGATTCAGGAGATCCGGCCAAAATAGAAAACGTTCCACAAAAATGTACTTTACACGATTCAACATCGACCTCTAACGTTCTCATTTTGCACAGCCCTCCTTTTTACCTCCCTTTCCTCAGCGAAGACGCCCAAATAGTCATGCTGGCTTTGAGGAGTTATAAGCATTTAAAAGTGTATTTTATTGTCTATAACTGTGTGTCTGATTTGAGTGGAAAGGGAGAACCCTTTTGCGTTGGGTTAATTGGATGCGGTGCTATAGGAACCGTGCTGGCTCACGCCATTGATAACGGTGAGGCGGGAAACACATGTTTAATTGTAGTATATGATTCAACTCTCCAAAAGGCTCAGAAACTGGCAAGTGAACTATCCGTTAAGCCGAAGGTTGCAAAAAACTTCGCTGAATTCATTGGGTATAAAGGTGTGCATCTGATTATAGAAGCAGCTTCTCAGAATGCGGTGAAGCAATATGCTTCAAAGGTGATTCAAGCTGGCAAAAACCTCATGATAATGAGTGTAGGTGCCTTAGTTAACGGGAAGTTAAGAAGTGAGATTGAAACTCTAGCTGATAACGCTGGAAGGAAAGTGTATATCCCTTCAGGCGCCATTGCAGGTTTAGACGGGTTGAAGTCTGCGGCGGTAGGGAGAATAGACAAAGTTACTTTAACAACAAGAAAACCTCCTGAAGAATTAAAAGATGTTTCCTACCTTAAGCAGAGTGGCATAAACATTGTTGGGTTAAGCAAACCTAAAATAATTTACAAAGGGTCAGCGCTTGAAGCTTGTAAACTTTTCCCAGCCAGCGTGAATGTGGCAGCAGCTTTAAGTCTAGCAGGAGTAGGACCGGAAAAGACTGAAGTTAGAATGGTGGCTGATCCTACGATTCGTACGCATGTTCATGAAATCCGGGTTGAAGGCGAATTCGGTGAGTTCACGGTTTGCACGGAAAATGTTCCTTCTCCCAAAAATCCTAAAACTAGTTATCTCGCCGCTCTGTCCGCAATTGCAACCCTAAGAAAAATAACTGAAAACATAATGGTTGGAACATAAACACAAATTGTGTTAGCCAGTGCCGATCGAGAAATAGTTTTTCATATTTTTGGTATATGATGCTATTTTATGTCCCAAAGTGAGAGGTTGGTTGCCTCATCGTACTTCCGCTCCAGCTTCACCCCTTTTAACACGTTCAAGTGAACCTCGCTGGCGAAAACTATTCCTTCAAACAAGTGCCCCGCTTTAGTGGTTCCATCTTTATCGGCGAGAACAGCGTGTGCGTGAACGAAAGGTTTTCCATTTTTTAAAGAGATGTTTCCTATGCAACTTGCTATCTCATGAGGAGAGTTAACTGTTATTTCACGATACTCATGCTTTTGTTGGTCGTAAAATCCAAGTTTCGCACGTTTTAGGGCGCCAATCGCTGTGAAAGATGCAGCCGTGATTCCTTTCTTTTCCGCAAGTTCAGTGATAAATTGAATTAGGTCTGAGTTGTGTTTAACACGTACAAGCATGTCTGAATTTGGGTTGAACTCAACGTAACCCATCTCACATCACATCATTCAGTTCTCAATTCCTATTCATAACTTAAAGCTTTCTAAAACTGAAACTAAGGTTTATTGCATCCTTTATATATCTACTCTGTTGGCTCTAGCACACTTTTTTTCTTCAACTTTAAATGAAGGGTTACAACACTTTTTAACTATGAAGAAAGTAAAAGATTTCGACATAAAAAAATCAGCAGAGTTCGAAGAAATTTTGGCGAAGATGGAGGGGTTAGGAGGCTTCCAAGGAAACAAAGTAGCTGAAGCAGTGAACATACTAGAAAGGATGATTGAAGATGAAAAGTCATTGAACTTTCTATCTTTCCCCGCTTGTTTAGCAGCCACAGGGATAAGAGGAATTTTCAAGGAAATGCTGAAACGGAACTGGTTCGATGTGGTCATTACAACATGCGGAACTTTGGACCACGATTTAGCGAGAAGCTGGGGGGACTATTACCAAGGATCCTTCGAACTGAACGATGAGGAGGTAAAGAAAAAAAGTTTCAGCCGATTGGGTAACGTTTTGGTTCCCGACAAAGTTTACGCTGAACAAGTGGAAAAAAACGTTCAAAAGTTTCTAAGCGAAATCTACAAGGAGAAGAAAGAATTAGCCACCTACGAGCTTATTTGGGAGTTCGGGAAAAGATTAGACTCTGAGGACTCGATAATTCACTGGGCCACCAAAAACAAGATCCCAGTCATAATTCCAGGCATAACCGACGGGATGATTGGATACCAACTGTGGATGTTTTCCCAAGACAAAAATTTCAAGATCAACGTTCTGAAAGACGAACAACTATTGAACGACAGAGTTTGGGAGGCCGAGAAAACAGGAGCTCTAATAGTCGGCGGAGGAATATCAAAGCACCATACAATCTGGTGGGCACAATTTGCAGGAGGTTTAGATTATGCAGTATACATAACTACCGCTCAAGAATATGATGGAAGTCTATCTGGAGCAAGACCAAGTGAAGCTGTGTCTTGGGGTCAAATAAAAGAACGCGCTGAGAAGGTTTTCATCTGGGGCGAAGCAACTTCGATTCTGCCTTTCATGATTTCTGCTTTGGCAAAGAGACTGTTAGGCGAAGACTAGGGTGCTATTTCTTTTCTGTTCGCTTTCCCCAAATTGACTATTAAGTCTCGAACGTTCTTCAAATCTCTGAGATAGACGAATTCGTTTATTCCATGGTAACACGTGTCATGCGCAATCGGTCCATAACACACAACTGGAATCCCATTTTTTGCAAAGAAGCTTCCGTCATTCCCTCCCAATTCGGCGGCAAAAGGCAAACTTTTGCCTAACGTTTTCTTGAGGCTGTTTGAGACTGTTTGAACGAAAACGCGTTCTTTCGATGTATAGTAGCCTGGAAGTTTATTTGTGATTTTCAACGAGGCTTCGCATCCGGCGTTGTCAACTGCTCTTTCAAAGAACTCTTTCAGTTCCCGTTCAGCTTTTTCCACAGGTTCTTCGGGGACAAGTCTTCTATCAAAGCGGATTTCGCAGGTGCCAGGTATAACATTCTCTTTCTCACCTGCCTTAATCATCGTCACCGTGAACCTTCCCCAAACAAGTTTTCTGGGAGCCGTCGGTGGAGAGTGCAAAATTGATTCTTTTTTCTCCACCACATTTCTGTAGGATTCAAGTTCAGCAAGTAACTTCACCGCCTCCTCGATGGCGTTTCTCGCGTTGAAAGGGTATCCTGCGTGGCCCTGTTTTCCTTCCACTGTAATTTTCCCCCATATAATACCGCTTGCCCCCAAGTAAAGCCGGTCTGGTCCGGAGTCAACAACTAACGCTGCGTCACCGGTTAATCCGTAGTCGCTGAGCACGTAGTCCACTCCATATCTTCCACCAATTTCTTCGTCCACCCCTGCGATCAGTTTTATGTTTATGTCCAAATTCTTCTCTTCCCTTAATTTTCGCATAGCGCCCATGGCGGCTACGATACCCGCTTTGTTATCAGCTGCGCCTCTCCCGTATGCTTTTCCATTTTTCACTGTCAACTTGAACGGGGAATAAGTCCAGCCTGTTCCAGGTGGTACGATGTCAAAGTGTGACTCAAGAAGAAGCGTAACGTCCGAATCTGTGTTCAGGGTTACGATGACGTTTGGTCGTGAAAGTCCGTCTTTAGCTCCTTTTTCCCCGTTTATTATTTCCGCTTCTAATGAGTTTTGTTCGGCTTCTTGTACAATTATTGCTGCGCACCGCTCATACCCTTTCTTTGTAACAGAATCGGTGTTGATTTTCACTATCTTTGAAAGAAGCTCTATTTCATACGACAACGAATCCAAACTACTTCACTGACACTTGCTTTTCTCGACAACATTTAACTTTTTTTATTAACCAGAAGCTGGTTGGTGAACCTCAACCCTTTTATGCTATTCTGTGCATAGGCACACAAAGATGTTCAAAATGACATATCTAGGAACATCCAAGTTTCCGACGCATAAAGAATGCATCCATTTTAACAGTGGGTTATGCACCTTAAACAATGTTCCTGTAGACCCAAACCAGCCTACCTGCCCAAACTTCACTCCAAAAAACATTACTTTACCGCCTCAAACTTCTAGAACGTACCAGCAACCTCAGCCCTACCCTCAACCGTATCCACTGTACTATCCCTACACTTCCCCCTCATCCGTGGGATACAGCAGCCCTCCTATGCGTGTTGATTTATCGTCAGCCAGATACAGTTACCGCAGGCATTACGGCTCTCGTCACACTCCGACTAAACCAATGCAAAGTAATGCAATCTTCACCTTTATGTTTGGTGGCGGCGGCAGGGGCGGAGGTGCTGGAAGAGGTGGCGGAAGTGGTGGAGGTAGAGGAAGAATGGGTGGGTTTGCAGCTGGTCCAGGAGGCCAGTGCGTTTGCCCAAAATGTGGATACACCGTTTCTCATAAACTAGGAGTGCCTTGTTTCCAACAAACTTGTCCAAAATGTGGAACCCCGTTAATAAGGAAAAGCTGAATATGTCGTGCACCAAAAAACCTTAAAATTACAGATAACACAAGAAAAACGGTGTTTCACCTGGTCCTGGGAGAAGAACTATAGTGAATGAAGAAGTGATTAAGAGTTTTTTAGATAAGAAAAACGTGTTCGCTGTGGTTGGAGCCAGCAGAGACCCAAGAAAATATGGTCATCAAGTTTACGTAGATTTGAAAAAGGCGGGGTACAAAGTGTACCCAGTCAACCCGAACGCTGACGAAATTTTAGGCAACAAATGTTATGCTCAACTTCAAGATTTACCAACAAAACCAGACGTTGTGGATTTGGTGGTTCCACCGAACGTAACTGAGAAAATTGTTGAAACATGCAAGAGACTTGAAGTTGGAAAGGTGTGGATGCAACCCGGCTCAGAATCGCTGAGAGCTATCAAATTTTGCAACGAAAACAGCATCGATGTGGTGCATGGAGTTTGCGTTATGGTTCAACGCAGACAAACAGGTTAATAGCTATATAACTTCGAATATTTCCTATTCAAGTAATCCAGGTAATGCTTAACGTTTATTTCTTCACCACTGATCTTCCTAACGAGTTCTGGTGGATCGTAAAGGTTCCCGTAATCATAGACGTTCTCGATTAGCCACTGCTTAACACTGTGAAAGTTGCCTTTTGCGATTTGGTCTCTCCAGTTAGGCATATCTCTCTCCATTATAGCGACGAGCTGTCCACTGTAGATGTTGCCCAGTGCGTAGCTTGGAAAATAGCCGTAGAGGCCACTCGCCCAGTGTGTATCCTGCATCACCCCTTCGGAATCATTTTCGATGTCCACCCCAAGGTATTCCTTATACTTTTGGTTCCATATGTCTGGAAGGTCTTCTACTGCGATCTTGCCAGCAATCAACTCGCGTTCAATCTCGAACCGAATAATGATGTGAAGGCAGTAAGTAACCTCGTCCGCCTCAATCCGTATCTTGGAACGCTTAACTTGATTGACGGCACGAAGAAACGTGTCCAACTCGACATCGGAAAAAGCGTTATTCGTGAGCTCATTCAGTTTCGGAAGATAGTAAACCCAGAATTCACGAGATCGCCCTATGATGTTTTCTACAAACCGTGACTGAGATTCATGAAACCCTGAAGAGCAACCGGTTCCAATTGGTTGGTACATCCATTCTCGTTTTAGGTTCTGTTCGTAAGTGGCATGGCCGCCTTCATGTAGCACTGAAAAAAGAGAGGACGCCAAATTTTTTTCGTAGTAGTGTGTTGTAATCCGCACATCATCGTAATAGCCCGTTGTGAATGGGTGCTCCGTTTCATCGATTCTGCCTCCTGCTTTTTTAGATTCTATGTCGTACTCGATGAACTTGGCGAGTGAGCTGGAAATTTTCTGTTGTACGTCGATGGGAATCTTGCGTTGGAGGATAGATACGTCTGGCTGCTTCGGCGCTGTTTCACACTTCTTTATTATCAAGATTAATCCCTTCTTCAATTCGCTGAAAATCTTGGTAATCATTTCAGAGGTCATTTTCGGCTCAAAAATGTCAATAAGGGCATCGTAAGGTGTCGCGGTTTCCTTCACCGTCATTAGGATTTCCGCAGCCTTCTTTCTCAGTTCAACAAGCTTCTCAAGTTCCGGCTTAAACATAGAAAAATCCTTAGCGGCTTTCGCCTTTTTCCACGTGTCAACAGTGATAGCCCTCTGTCTCGCGGTTTCTACCACGAGTTCCTCAGGCAGCTTAGTTTGTTCGTCGTAGTGTTTCTTAATCAGATACACATTTCTTTTTTGAAGCGCATCAAAACCTTTGTAATCTGGGTGTCCCCTAATCTTTTCTAATAGAGTTCCAATCTCCGGATCAGTGCTCATTCTATGCTCAATCTGACTTAGCATAGCCAGTTGCTGACTTCTCAGGGTGATCCCTTTCGGCGGCATCTTTGTTTCCATATCCCAATGAATGATGGACGCTGCAGATCCAAGAATAGCTATTTCCTTAGCTTTTCTCATCAATTTGTTGTAAGTGTAACGTAAGGTTTCAGTTGCTTTCGCCATCCTAATCGCTGTACACCGCTAAAGCTGTTCAAAAATATATAATTTACGTGCACCTCTACATGTAAAGTGGGCAACTTGGCGCTCCGTAATAGGTTTAAATCTCGGTTTAAATTATCGGTTTTCATGAGAGAGTCTTAAGATTCACGTGCCAATGTTGGTTTGCGGTTAACAGTAATTAACTGAACTTCTATTGCGACCAGCTATGACAAAAAAATTTGAAGAACTTTTAAACTAGTTTGTTTTTCTAGCCCTCATATCGTTTGTGCCTTTCGCTAATGTCCATAAGGGTACTTATGGCCCCTCCTATTCCGGTGACTAGGAATGGCACTGTAAACGCTGTTTGAATTAGAATTCCTGTTGGTGAAGGTATCCACAATCCTGTGAATGAGCCTACAATCCAGAAGCCTATTGTTAGCCCTAGGGAATAGCCGTAAAAAATAACGGTAGGGAAGAAAGAAGAGTTAATGGTAGAATTATGAAAAGCCTTCTTTTGGTCAGTATTCCACAAATTATCTGCGTTGGACCAAAAATGAAAGCTATTAGACTAAGGATAAGACTTCCAGACTGCAGATTTACTCGTGAGAGCGGCTCGGGAAAGCATATGCAAGACGGGTTAGAAAATTGAAATATTATTACGCGTATAACCTCGGTAACTATGACAAAAATCCCAGCAAATATTGAAAGGTTATAACCAATTTTTAGAAATTTGCTTTCCTTTTCAGAGTTTCTTTCAGGGAATTTTTGAACAAGTTGCGCTACCATTTGACCCTTTTCGGTTAGGCCATATTTTCCATCTTGATCCTTCTCAATCAAATCACCTAAAATTTTCAAATGATAATTGAATTTTCCAGTGCTAACGACTTTTACACGGTTCATTAAATCAACGTAAGACATGCGCTTTCTATCATAGAGTGTCAGGATAATTCTACGCCTTATTGGATGTTTTAAAACGTCACTCATAGATTCAAAATCCACGCTCAATTATCAGAACTTCCTTCCACTCATCAATAAAATAATGATCAAGACCTGATTTAAGACTATTTGACTAAAAAACTTGTCAAGAAATAGTCATTAAAACACGGATGCACCTTAAGGCAAAGTTGGATGGTTAAATACCTCATTAAACTATTTAAAATGGTGCTCCGGCCGGGATTTGAACCCGGGTCGGCGGCTTTCTCCCGCAGAGGACGAGAGGCCGTCATACTTAACCGGACTATACTACCGGAGCTTCAAGAATAAAAAAAACAAGTTTTGTA
>JAYEKF010000040.1:0-12167 GCA_034660895.1 Thermoproteota archaeon
ACAAGCGTTTCTAACTCTTTCATCACCCCTGTCCATTCCTAACTGGCCCAGTATCATTACCTGCCAATAAGAAGACTTGTACTTAGGATGGTAAGGATTCACTGAGTCTTCCCAATATCCTTCAGACTTTTGCTTAGAAAATATCCTTGCTACTACTCTTGAAACTGGAATTGCGGCTTTAGCAACCTGTAGCTCAGGGTCGTCTTCTCTTCTGTCCATAAGGTCTCTAAGAGTAAAATAGCGAACCGAAGGGTTTCCCTCTCCTAATAGCCATCTAACAAGACTCTTCTCAAGCATGTTCTGGCTATTGGTCACATGTAACTCCTCTAAGTTTGCTTATGAAGTCACTTATTTGGATTTAGTGAGCCATTCCTCTTTTAGGATGTCCATTATGATATCGTCGTGATATCTTCCGTCTATAAAACGGGCTTTCCTTCTTCTCCCAACTTCTTTGAAACCAACCTTCAGGTAGCATTTCTGCGCTCGTTTATTGAAGCCAAACGTGTCAAGCTCAACTCTATTGAGGTTTAAGTTTCGAAAAGCAAAGCCAAGGATTAAGTTCATGGATTCTTGTCCATAACCTTTACCCCAATATTCAGGATTGTATATGCTTATTCCTACCATAGCGGATCTGCTCGTCCAATCGATACTAAAAAGACCTGTCCCACCTATGAGCTTGTTATCTGCGATGGTTTCAATTGCAAAATGGAATGCCTTTCTCTCTTGACGCTGCTTCCATGTGCTTCTGATCCATTCTTCTTCATCATTGCGAGCCACTGGACCTCTATCTGCACTCCCAACGAAATTTCTTAATTCCATTTTGTTCCAATGCTTCATGATCTCCTCCAGATCTGAAAGTTCAAAGCTACGTAAACGAACTCTTTTTCCTTCAATCATCTTAGAAACCAGAAAAATGTAGACAAGTTTCTTTATAGAAATATTCAAGATACATAATCACGAAAATCGCACAGAATCAACTAACTCTTATATGTTAATAACGAATAATTGTGGCTAAATGAGGTGGTTGTATGGAGAAGATGATTGGTTTTTGTGGATTGGTTTGCACGGATTGTGAAGCTTTCATAGCGACGCAGGAAAACGATGATGCAAAAAGGATGGACGTTGCAGAGGCTTGGTCGAAAGCTTTTAGCAGAGAAATTAAGCCTGAAGAAATAAACTGTGATGGTTGTTTGACTATAGATGGACGACACATCAATTACTGCAGTATTTGTGAGGTAAGAAAATGTGGAATAGAAAAGGGCGTGGAAAACTGCGCTTACTGCGTTGACTACACATGTGAAAAACTAACCAGATTCTTTGAACAAGCCCCTGAAGCAAAAAAAACACTCGAAGAAATACGACAACAATTACACAAGTAGGCACATAACAGAACGCGTGTTGCAACTACTCGCGTTTAAACTTATAAGGGAGTAACTCTAGAACGACGCATTTCTTTAGTTCGTTGTTGTCTGAAAATATGACTTTAGTATCAGCACCATAATCACTTATCAACTCTCGACAAATTCCACAAGGCGAAACCACCCTAATTTCCTGATTTTGTTCATCTGGGTTCGGATGTCTAACAGCAACAACGGTGTCAAACTCGTTTTCACCTTCAGAAACAGCTTTGCCAATAACAATTGCTTCTGCACAAACATCTACTCTTCCAATGTTTGCTTCGAGACTAACAGCTGTAAAGATCTTACCGGATTTTGCACGTAAGGCAGCGCCAATGTGATGTTTGCCATATTTGTAATACTTCAAGATAATGTGCTTTGCTGCTTCAATCAGTTGCTCATCTTCGACTGTGATCGGCAAAGTTTTCATATTCTTACTTTCCCTCTTAAGTACGCGCGTTAGATGTCCCTGTTTAAACGGATGTTATAAAAAGTCTTGAGTAATACTGTTATTCAATGAGTTTTAGAAGGTCTTCTGAGATATAATCTATGAATTCTTCCATAGTGCTTTTGCTGAAGAGTGTTACCACGCAATTCCTTGTAATCCCGACCACAATCCCGCGTTTCTGAACTTCAAAGACAACATACCAGATCTTTCCATGTTCAAGATAATCGTGGTAGAGCTCGGTGTCAGCAAGATCTGATCCGGCTAAACAAAGCTTTTCTACACCCGGTATATCAACTTCGTCAAACCATATGAGCTTAGTTGCCTCCGGGTTCGACTCGTGAAGCTGTTTAAGAGTCATATGAGAAATTTTTGTCTCGACAATCGCCTGGGGCGTGATGAAAAGAACCTTGCTAAGCTTATTCGCTACGTAATTTGTTAATAACTTCTTTACTCCACGAGCCACGGATGGCGCTGACACAATTATGAAAACCCTTCTGTTGAAAGGTTTAATCCAAAAAGGAGCTTCCTCTGTGACGGGGGTTTCAATTAGCTTGCGTTTGTAAAAACGTCTACGCATGAAATCTTTGCTGAAAACTCCTGATACCGAGTCCTCCTTTGGTTTCAGGTCTAAAATTTCCGTTACTAGATTTATGGTTTCCCCATTCTCCGTTTCGTAAAGCTCCTCTTCACGGAAATCCTTAAGCTTCCAAACTATCAATCCAAAATCAACTTCCTCTTTTATCTCGAAGATTTTAGCTGGCAGAACCAATCTTTACACCACAAAACAGTTTCAAGCATCTGACTTTAAAAGGTTCTACTGGATATTAGCGCGCTTATGTTGCCTTGTTCGCTTTTTCCTTATTCATTAAGTATTCATGTATGGCTTTTGCTGCTTTCTTGCCTGCTCCCATGGCGCTTATGACCGTTGCTGCGCCTGTCACTATGTCTCCGCCTGCGTAGACGCCTTCTATGCTTGTTTCTCCGTTTTCATCCGCGACTATTGTTCCCCATTTTGTAACTTGTAAGCCTTCGGTTGTCTGTTGTATTATCGGGTTCGGAGTCCCTCCAACGGCGATTACAACGGTGTCCACGTCCATTACGAATTCTGAGCCTTCGATTGGTATGGGTCTTCTCCTTCCGCTTGCGTCTGGTTCTCCTAAACGCATCCTTACGCATTCCATCGCCTTAACCCAGCCTCTCTCATTGCCTATGAACCTTCTTGGATTCGTTAAAAACCCGAAGACTATACTCTCTTCCTCAGCGTTTTCAACTTCTTCAGCTCTTGCTGGCATCTCTTTCCTGGACCTTCGGTATACAATCTTAACTTCTTTCGCTCCAAGTCTTAAGGCGCATCTAGCAGAGTCCATGGCTACGTTTCCGCCTCCAATAACGGCCACTTTTTCCCCAACATAAATTGGCGTGTCATACTCTGGAAAAGCGTATGCTTTCATCAGGTTGACACGTATTAAAAATTCGTTGGCTGAGTAGATTCCACATAGATTTTCGCCTGGTATCCTCATGAAACGTGGAAGTCCTGCGCCTGTGCCTATGAAAACTGCGTCAAATTTTTCCAGCAGCTCTTTTATGGTGTACAGTCTCCCAATCATTGCGTTCATTTTAATCGTGACACCCAACTTTTCTATGTATTCGGCTTCAGCCTCAACAATTTTTTTTGGTAACCGAAACTCTGGAATTCCATAAATGAGCACACCGCCAGGTTTGTGCAAAGCCTCAAAAATGATGGGTTCATGTCCAAGCTTGGCTAGGTCTGCCGCAGTTGTCAACCCCGCTGGACCTGCACCGATGATTGCCACTTTCTTGCCTGTGGAAGCAGAATTCTGTGGAATCTTATAACCTCGTTTTCTTTCCCAATCAGCTACAAATCTCTCTAGTCTTCCAATGGAAATAGGGTCGCCGGCTTTTCCCATCACACAATATGCTTGACATTGGTTTTCCTGTGGACAAACTCTGCCGCAAATTGCTGGAAGACTGTTCTTCTCCTTAACCTTTTTTATAGCTTCGGCAAATTTGTGCTCTTTGATTAGTTTTATGAATGCTGGTATGTCTATTTCAACCGGGCATCCTTTTACGCATTGAGGTTTGGGGCATTGTAAACATCTTTCTGCTTCAGCGATGGCTTGTTCTTCGGTGTAACCGAGCGCTACTTCGTTGAAGTTGCGGATGCGTTTCTCTACCTTCTGTTTCGGCATTGGAATACTAGGCTTGATTTTGCTCATCGCTTCTCGACACTCCATAATCTTTCGTAAGCCATGTAGGACAATCGTTCCTCCGACGTATACATTCGTTGACGATGCATCAACTCATCCCAATCCACTTGATGCCCATCAAAATCAGGTCCATCCACGCAAGCAAACTTGGTTTCACCGCCCACCGTTACTCTACAAGCACCACACATCCCCATCCCATCCACCATAATTGGGGTTAAAGTTACCACGGTTGGAAGATGATATGGTCTAGTGATTTCACACACGGTTCTCATCATCACAACAGACCCCATTGTGATTACACGGTCAATTTTTTGACTACGCAAAATGTTTTTGAGGAATCCTAGTCCATGGTAGCCCTTAGAACCATCGTCGGTTGCCACATAAAATTCGTCACTAATTTCTCGCATCTTTTTCTCAAAAATTAAGATGTCTTCCGTTCTAGCCCCTACCACAGAAATAATTTTGTTTCCTTTTTTACGCAAAGCTGAAGCTTGAAGATGTAGAGGTGGAACCATTACCCCTCCGCCCACGCAGAGCACCAGTCCATATTTCCCGATTTTAGCAGGATTGCCGAGTGGACCCACTACATCTAAGATTTCATCACCTTCGTTCAGACTTCCTAATTTTTTGGTTGTTTTGCCTACTTCATGAAAAACTAAAGTGATTGTTCCAGTTTTTTCGTCAAAGTTTGTTATGGTGATTGGAATTCTTTCTCCTTTTTCATTGACTCTTAAAATTACAAACTGTCCGGGTTGAGCTTTCCTTGCGATTTGTGGAGCTGAGATTTCGAATAATTTGATTTTGTGAACCAGTTCATGTTTAGCAATTATTTTGTACATGGTTGTCACCAAATTAACGTTACACGAATAATCTCTCTCCAGCTGCAATTGGAGGTAGGGAGGAGATTTTTTGAACGAATGCGTCAATTTTTGAGTCAAATTCTCCTAAGTATTTTGGGGATGCAGTGCAGATTTCAAAGCGGTTTTCTAAATTGAATTGCTTAAGCATTTTTCTTAATGCAGAAACGTTTTGTTCCGCAATTTCTCTTCCTTCTTTTAGTTTGCATTCATCTTCTGGGCAGGTTATGACGAGCACCCCGTCGAAGCCCAAATAGAACGCTCGTAAAACATGTGTGGGGTCTAACCCAGTGAAACAGGGAATTTCAACTATCATCACATTTTTTTTGGGAACCCCTGTTTTAGGGTTGTTTAAGGCGGAAAATTCGGACCATTGGCAGCAAAAAACAAGAATTACCGGCTTTTTGCTGTCGGATTTTAATCTGTTAGCTTTCATGCTATAGTCTTGAATCAAGTTGGAGACCGCTTCGTATCTGTAGCCTTCAAGCTGAAAAGCTAAGTGCGGGCAAATTACGGCGCATGCGCCGCAACCCATGCAGGCTTCTGAATCTATCTGTGGAGTGCCAAAAACGTCTAGTTTTATCGCATCATAGGGACATATGTACTCGCATTTTCCGCATCCCACGCATTCTTTTGTTTCGTACACTGCTTTCAGGGGGTTCCTTATGATAGCTAAGGCGCCAGAGTTGAAACCCAGTTGGTCAAGCAAAGCACCAGTTGCTAAGAGCCTGCGTGTAGCAACTTTGCTACCTTCCTTAAACCGGCAGAAGTAATCTTCACATTCCACTACCACAATTTTTTTTACACCCAAAGCCAAAGCTTTTACAAAAAACTGCGAAGACAGACGCCCCACACAAGGCAAACGTAAAGAAATAAAGTCGTGAATATTCTGCTCTTCTAACACATTTGCAATGTCTTTAGACTGAGAGCTGCTTCCCCTGCACATCACCACTAAAGTTTCGAATCCAGTTTGACGCATCCGTCTTTCAACGTAACTTAGCAAGGAAGTTGTTTCATAATACACGGTCTCTATGGCTAATACAGGACATGAGCTAGAACATATTCCGCATGTTTGACATTTCTCAATGTCTAACTTCACTTCACCCGTCTTTTCTTTTATAGAAATGGCTTCGAAAGGACAAACAGACGGACATATAGCACATCTACTACAGTGATTCTGGTCAATTTTTACTCCGACAGCGAATGTTTCACTCATTGCTATCTCTATTTCCGAATTTTGATTGTGCTCTGATGTTTTCCCTCAGAGCTTTCTAGGAGCTTTTTTCAGAGGCCACTATACGTATAAGGTTTTCGAGAAAAGTGCGCCGAACTTTGGACGGAAAATCAGCCTTTATAGTAATATGGTCTTTTGATGTAGCCAGAAGCTTCAGTCGCTGCTATGACGCCATCCCCCACAGCAGTTGCAACCTGTTTCACAGGACCGTTAGTTACATCGCCTGCGGCGTAAACTCCTTTAACATTGGTCCTTTGCCTCTCATCCACAATTATGTAACCGTGTTTGTCCACGTTTACTCCCGCTTCTCTGGCAAACTGGCTGTTCGGAGCTTCACCCACCTGCACAAAAACCCCATCAACCTCAACTTCTTGAACCTCCCCCGTCTTATTGTTAACTAAAATGACCCGTTTCACTACAGCGTCGCCCTGAATCTCTTTAAGCTCCGTGTTCCACAAAAGCTCCACTTTCCTCTCCTTTAAATTCTCCGCAAGTGCTTCTTCAGCTCTCAGTTGGTTTCTTCGATGAATTAACTTAACGTTTGAAGCCAAGTTGAAGAGGAAAAGTGCGGTTATAGCCGCCGCGTTTCCCCCTCCAACTACAAGAACCCGCTTGCCTTTGAAGAAGTGTCCGTCGCAGACAGCACAGTAGCTGACACCTCTACCACGAAATTTCTCTTCCCCGGCTACTCCAAGTTTTCGGTAATGACACCCCGAAGCGATAATAATCGCGTGAGCCTGATAGGAAGCCTTCTCGGTTTTCACAACTTTTTTCTCGCCCTTAACTTCGAAGGCGACAACTCTCTCTAGTTCATGTATTTCTGCGCCGAATTTCCTGCAATGTTCGACAATCTTATCAACTAACTCTCGCCCGGTGATTGAAGAAAAACCTGGATAATTCTCAATCAGAGGAGCATCTGCGGTAGTGCCGCCAGCCGTTTTCTCCTCCAAAATTATGATTTTGAGGCCGCTGCGGACGCCGTAAATTCCAGCGGTGAGGCCAGCTGCTCCAGCGCCGACGATGATTAAATCCCAATTTTCCATTTTTAAACCGTCTTTTACGTGGCTTCTAACGATTTCAACTTTTTTAGGGTTCAAGAAGCTTTATGATTTCTTTTGCGGCAACTTTGGCGTGTTCGAATGATTTGGATTCAGCGAACCTTAAGTTTATCACTTTCAAGTTGCATTTAGACTGTTGAGCTGCGCTTGCCCCGAACATTCGATTAATTTGTTGATGGAACTCTATTTCCTCTAATGTTTCCACATCTCGTTTTCCTCTCGGCTGCGCTACGGTTCCAGCCGCAGTTTTCCGTGGGGCTTTGATATCTACGTCAAGGTTTCTTCGATACATGACATCTTCCGGCCTGAACTCCATTAACACGATGATATCGAAATGAAGCTTCTGTAACACGTCTTCCGGAAAACCGGGATAGAAGCCCTTCGATGTTTTCACAGCTACATGAGAATCTATAATAACGTGTTCAAATTTTGCCAGTTTTTCCGCTGCTTCATATTGCAATTTTCTACGTTCATCGATGGAAAGCAGTTTTCTCATGTCATCTCGGTCTTGGATGTTGTACTTCTCTTTCGCCAAGTCGAACATGAAATCTCCAAAATTCTTGATGGTAACATTCGGTTTTCGCTTCTTAACCAGCTGCAAAACCGTAGATTTTCCACCTCCGGGAACTGAAGCTAACAGTAACCGCATTTTTCACGCGTCCATAATTGTTTCGAAAGTTCAAATGTAGTACTAAATAAAACTTGTGCGAAGAATTGCTTAACAGCGTTAATCAGCCTTGCAGCATTTGTTTAAGTAGAGAAAGTGATGTTCACAGTACTTTGTATACAACGTCGTCTTCCCTTACGCGCTCCTTCACTTTTAAGCCGATACTATTTCCAGCTTTCGCCGTTTGAATGTTTTCATGTTCAATCTGCATAGATTCCACAGTTTGCTCAAAGTCTGTGGTCGACCCCTTTACAGCAATCTTATCACCGGCAGAGAGAGAAGCCTCCAACTCAACAACTGCCACTCCAATCTTCGTGTAGTAATGTGCTATTCTTCCAACTTTCTCTAATTCCTTTTCACTCATACATGCACCCCACTTTTGGTTTAACAGTTACTCAAGATGTCAATATGAATTTTTCCTATTTAGAAAAGGCATTCAAATTCCCCCAACAACTAGAGACTATCACGACAAACAACAATGTTTCCAAATTTTCTTAAACCATAAACATTAGGAAAACCCCAACGACAATTACCAGCGAGCCTGCAACAGTTTTTGCTGATTGGGCTCATGTAGAAAGATTGTTACAGCTATAACTGCGAAAAGGGAGATGTTGAGGAAATCGGAACTGCTTGTGATTCCGGGATGTAAAGAACTCATGGTTAGGAGAAACCGGTCTAAGGCTAATGCTACTATACCGCCGGAAATTAAGGGCAAATAACGTTTCTTTCCGCATTTTCAAGAAATTGGACTTTCTGTCAGTTATTGGAGCAGAAGCTAGCAGAAAAACTGCGGTGGCTAAAACCGTGAGGGTGTTAATGGCTAAGACACAGTCCGAATCGCTTGAAGCTATTAAATATCTAACGTTCGCATAAAAGGTTGAAAGAGCATGTAAACCAACAAATACTTCATTGAAGTATGAAGTATCCAAATCTTCGGAAAACGAAAGTGGCTAAAATACTACGAAAGTAAGTGTATGTTCTCCATTCTGACGTTTTCGAGGTGTTTCTTGGCGGTTTCGTAGCATTAGTAAGCTTGTTTTCGGCTGGTGGTTGGCAAGTCATCCATAACGTAGTTGGGGTAAAATGCCAAAAGGGTGTAAGGGATTTTCGGATTTATTTCTGCAATAAACCCAGCGATGTTTTCCACTTCTTCAACATCAACATAGCCAGGAATAAGAAGGGTACTAGCAGCCAGCACAGGCAGTTCAAGTCGCTGCGGGAAATACTCCTCTCCAATCATCTGAAAGTTTTGGAGTGCAGATTTGTTAGAAATTCCGCACAGAGCTTTATGAAGATTTTCATTCCATGTTTTCAAGTCGAATTTAACCACTCCTCCAGTTTGAAGAGAAAACTCAGCTACTTTTTTAGCGAATTTTCGTTTCATGTTTCCGTTGGTTTCCCAGCAGATTCTTAATATACGCTTCTTTTTTTCAGCTTTTTCAACAGCCATTTGGCTAGCCTTTAGAGCATGAGGCATCTGCGTGGAGGGGTCGCCCCCAAAGAAACACACGCATGCAACACGTTCGTCAACTTTTTCGGCAAGCTTTTCAGCGCTCATAGACGGCTGATGTTTTTGCGCCAGCCTGCGGTAGTGCCAGTTTTGGCAGAAGAGACAGTCGTAGCTGCAGCTTCCATAAAAAACAGCGAGGTTGACGTAACCGGTTTCTGCTCCCTGCTTATAAGAGTACTCTGGGTATCCTGCGCCTGTGCATCCTGGACAAAACCACCATGCAACACAGTTGGTGGGAAGCGGATCATAATACCACTCTAAAATTCCGTTCCTCGACGTCCCACCATGTCGGACGAGTTGACCATTAACGTTTTCAACCAGCCCACAGTAGCCCTTCTGGGCGAGTCCAATTTTGCAGTCATTAGCACAGACTCCACAAGAAATTCCGTTTTTGTGTTTAGGCGGCTTGGCGGGTAAGTCGAATTGAGCTCGGGATTTTTCGTGAATTCGGTCAGTAATTTTAAGCGCTTGTTCCGGCATCTGCTTGATGCATTTTTGGCATACTCCAAACTGGTTGGAAATTACGGATTCGGTTTTGTGGCAGATTTGGCAGGTTCCCATGGCTTTTTCACTTTGGTTTGTTGCCTAAAAATAACGTGTGCATACATTGGAATATATGCCCTGCGTTAAATTGAGAGACAACACCGAACTGTCGGAAACTTTAGAGGTTAGGTCAAACGTTTTAGCAGGAACAAACCCAGACGTAGTAGTTGAACAAACAAGATCCATGATAAAGAATAACTGTGGCTGGGGAAATCCATTTGGCGACGGAAAGACGGGGGGAGAGAATAGTTCAAAAATTGAAGGAAACTTGTTTTGCTTAAGTTTCAAAAATTATTTAAGGGCTTCCAATAAACCTATAGAAAGGTTAATCAGAAAAAGGAGAAAGAAATTATGAGAGTAGAATACATACTGTACGTTGTTGCCATCATATGCTTCATTCTCACCGTCTTCGCTTATGGATACCCCGAACCCCTCGGTATCACAGACGCTACTAAAAACGTCGCTATGACCGTTCTATTCATTCTAGGGCTCGCCTTCATCGTTGCTGGATACTCACAGAAACCTAAACCGTCGCCAACTCCAAGACCCCTAGAATATCCGCCAACCACTACCGAATTAGCACCCCCAGAAAAAACCACTGTATCCATCCCAAGCCATGTTGTCCCCAGCTTCAAACCATCCATAGATCTCACCAAAGTGAGAGGAATCGGATCAAAAAGGGCAGAAAAACTCACAAGCGCTGGCATCCTCACTGTAAACGATCTTGTCAAAGCCACCCCGAGAGAACTCGCTGAAAAAGCCAACACTTCCACAAAAGTAACTAGAAAATGGATTAAGCGCGCCAGAAAACTGCTGGAAAAAACATAGCAAGTTCTTGACAACAACACTCTATGCAAATTGCGTAAAGCGTTTTAGCATAAAATTACTGGAGACGGTCTCTTACGTTTCCTCTTTGCAGAAAACATAGCAATTGCTAGCTGGTTCTTTTGAAAACATAGATAAACCTTTTATAGAATTTACTTCCATACACGGAGGAGTGAAAGTTGGAGGGAGATAACATCATTTTTTACAGGAAAGTTCTCCTTTCTCTCTTCAGTAAAAATTTGTCGTTGTCTCTCTTCAACTTTTACAGTCAAACACGCTTCTAAGAACTTAAGCTTCTCCATAGAACAACAGTTTCGCGTTTCAGCCGGACAAGAATTGTGGTGTCTCAAACAAATGGAGAAAGTGGTGACTTATCTTGGAAAACAAGTGGTACGTAAACACTTTTTTGTAAATTTTTCGTTCAAAATTTTTTGTTTTCTAATTATTTTTTTCTATTATGAACATCTGAAAAGACGAGACTTCACATGAAAAGAAATAAAAAAAGGTTGTTTTCCAAAATAATCCTTAAATCTGTCGACTGGAAGTGACAAAAAATCTTTACCTTTTCGACTTTCTCCGATTTTTTAAAATGTATGTGTTAAAAAACTCTTCAACAAAAAAATTTTTTACAAAAATATGTGAAATCTTTTAAAATATTTGGAAGAAAAAAATGTGGCAGCTATCTAAGTCAGATCTGCGATAAACGCTTCTAGCCGTTAGTAGTTCAGTTTATCAGGCATCATCTTTGCATCAAGGTCACGCCAACTAAGCTTCGAATACCTCATCGCAGTTTCATATCTTTTCCAGCTAAACCATCTAAGCAGTTCATGTTCCCTAAAGCCGTATTCGCTTGCCAGCTGACTCGCCCGTTGCGCTCTAAACCAGTGACTATAAAGGTGGATGCCCACCCGCCTGCCTAAATCACGGAGAATTTGATAAGCCCGCGTTCGGCTTAGATACAGTAACTTGTTTCTGCTTGACTTTGAGGGAAAAACATAGTCGCTGCGTTTTTCAATCCATGATATCATAACAGGAGCTAACGGCTCGAATCTTCTAACTGTGAATATTCCTCTAGTAGTGAACACGGGATCAGTTTTCCAACTTTTCCTTCCACTTCCCTCTCTATGTTCTCCCACCTTTCGGTATCGTTTAAGAACACGCATATTTCACTACACTAGCGTGTGTGTTGTTTATTTGGAATACCCAGTTTGTTAGTGCTTCTGGATAATGTTTACAGTAGAAGTCTGGGTAGTCGCCTTTGCGAATGTAGCACTCTATTCTTTTGCCATTTCTACCGCCTTTCATACCGTGATAAACAATAATGAATTTATCTCCTCTTTTTTTGTTATGGATTTTGCGAAGCGATCCTATTTTTCCGCATTCAGGGCAAACAACCTGTT
>JAYEKF010000041.1:0-2327 GCA_034660895.1 Thermoproteota archaeon
GAAAGTTCTTAGGACGCTTGATTTGCCGATTCTTCTGGGACCTAGAAGAAGGATTATTCTGGATTTTTCTGCTCCTTCCTTTAATTCAAGTAGTTCTCTCTCGAAATTGTATAGGTCACTTTTTTTAGATTTAGGTTTTAAATCGAAATACATAGTTGCACCGGGGTTACTTGCTTGTACCGCTACAAGTACTTTTCGTGAACTACCCACTTATAAATGATGTGAGCTTTCTAATTCAACAACTGAACTTGCCCTTATGAGCAGAGGTTCTGTCTCCAAAGGCGTGAATTCGGTAATTTGTTCAACACACTTTTTCCAGTAACCTTTTCTCCTGACCCTTATCAGGATAAAGCCTAAACTTGTAGGTTACTTGCACTTTTCTATCAGCTCTCTTATGACTTCGTTGTAGGATTGTCTCGGATGTATTTTCAGCTCATCCAGCATCCTTTTGGTATCTTCCTTTATTTTGATAGACTTCCACATAGGTGGAAAATGGTAGAAATGGTATATAAAATGTTCGCCTTCCTTCCACCGCTGAAGCATGTGGGATTTCCCGCTCACGGTGTTAAAGGTTGTTCAGCCATTTTGTTTTAACGCCTTTTATGGTTTTGAAGTGTTCATCGTCTGTGACTACTACGCCTTTGGCGTGAATAAGGGCTGTGGCAGCTATTGTGGCGTCGGCTAGAGGAATTTTTGGTGTATTCAGAGCTGTTTTTCCTGCAAGTTCTGCTATATCCTCTGTTACCGGGATTATGTTTATATTTGAGCTTTTTACTGAGGCGATTCTTGTTTTTACAGCTTCTATTCCGAGCACTTTTCCCATGGTGCTGTAAAGTTCTGTGATGGTGATTGTTGATGAACCTGCTTTAATTTTTCCTTTACATACTTTTTGGATGATGCGTTTACTCCAAGCAGCTGTTTCTGTGCTTTCAGGATTGTAATACGAAAAGTAAAACCTAGTGTCTAAGATGGCTTTTAACGCCATTCTCGTCGTACCTTGTCTAGTGATTTTTTCAGTTCTTTCGTGTTGTATTTTCCAGCGTCGATTCCAGCTTGTTCCTCCAAGCGCATTAAGGGTCTGAGGAAGATGCCCCCTTCAGCGTCTTCAATTAACACTTTTGTTCCCTCGGTGATTCCGTACTTCCTTCTATACTTCACTGGGATTGTAACCTGTCCTTTCCTTGTTACCGAAACCTCTTCCAAGCTCATCACTGTACTATTTTTCATAAAATGTAGTACTTAAAGTTTCTTGTACTACCAAAAGCTTGTGGTTGCTGCGTGATGTTTACGGCTTAGACAGGCTTGTGGTCCTTATTGTGGATAGGAAGTTTGTTGGAAACAGCGGATTAATTTGCTTTTTCGCTTGGTTTGCGTTTTGACAATTTTGTCTTCCCTATTCGTAAAGTCGGTTGACTCGTTAAATGTTTGCGGTAGATTAAAGAATAGGTTTGTAGCTTAGGTTAGATACATGCTATAGCGCATGGATTTTTGATGTGATTGGAAATGCAAAAAAGTTATGAAGGTTACACTCTACTTCTACATTAATTTGCGCGCGTGAAAGGATTTTGACGGGATCACCATTGTGGTAATTTGAATGCGCGGGCCAATAACTTTCTCTCTAAGGGCATTTTGGTGTGTCCGAGTTAGGCGGTGGATGGAGAAAGAGTTTTTTATTGTGGCTACTACACAATATTGATTAAGGCATTCGAAATGGATGACGTAGCGTTGCGGGAGCTTCGTAGGTTCTTTAGGAGGGAAGAACCTGTTGTGGTGGCTTATTTATTTGGCTCTGTGGCTAAGGGAGCCGCGGGAAGGTTAAGCGACGTGGATGTTGCCGTCTTCTTGTCGAAGGGCTATGATTTAACATTGGATTATCGTCTTTATCTTATGGGTGAGCTTGCCGCGATCATTGGAAGAAAGACGGATGTTGTGGTGTTGAATGAGGCTCCACCGTTGCTTCGTTACGAGGTTATAAAATGTGGGAAAATTCTTTATTGTAAGGATGAGTATCACCGTGTGGCTTTTGAAGAGAGAACGCTTGACGAGTATCTTGATATGGGAAGGATTGAAAAGGAGTACTTTAAATGTTTGCTTCAAGGCGTAAAGTGAACGAGAGAATAGTTACCAATAGAATAAGCAAGTTGAGGGAGTACCTTAAGGTTCTGAGAGGGTTCCAGAAGGTTTCGTTTGAAGAATTCACATCTGATCCTAGAATTCGTTACTCTGTAGAACGGTGCCTACACCTGGGCATCGAATGCGCAATCAACATCGGAAACCATATTATTTCAGCGTTGCAGATGAGAAAACCTGAAGAATATCATGAAATC
>JAYEKF010000042.1:0-12012 GCA_034660895.1 Thermoproteota archaeon
CTCTGAAAATCATGTTCCGGTTTCTGCAACTCGAATTCGAAGTGGAGAAATCGACCGTGAAGGCAGACTTCTGAAGACCTAGTTTATCGCGTCGAAGCTTTGCTTCGAAAAATACATGTTTAAAATGTGGCTCTAATACTATGCGTATTAGGTGGCTGTGTTGAAGCGAACGGGCACGGCGGAACTCCCTTTACACTATGGAAAGGCGCCAAGATGGCTCATCAGTCGAATGAAGAAACTGGCGAGGGAAATGGTCACTATTATCGTGGACGAGTACGGACAAGATGAATTTCTGCGAAGAATTTCCGATCCGTTCTGGTTTCAAGCATTAGGCTGCGTTTTAGGGTATGATTGGCACTCATCTGGTGTAACCACCGTGTTAACGGGAGTTCTGAAAACCGCCATACAACCTGAAGAACACGGACTAGCTGTGTGCGGAGGAAAAGGAAGAGTTTCCCGACGGGCACCCGAAGAAATCGCAGAGGCAGGAGAGAAGTTCAGTTTCTCCACAAGTTACATTGGTAATTTGCGGTATGCAAGTCGAATAAGTGCGAAGGTTGATAACACGGCTATTCAAGCAGGCTACCAACTATACCATCACGCCTTCTTCGTAGCGGAAAACGGTGAATGGGCGGTTGTCCAGCAAGGCATGTGCCCGAAAGACCGAACTGCACGGAGATACCATTGGCTTTCCGAGCATGTTGAAAATTTTGTGGTGGAACCACACGACGCAATTGTTGGAGAAACCAAAAGAAACACGGTGCTGAACATGACTGCGAAGGAAAGCGCAGAATGCAGAAAGGCATCTGCGGACCTGACGAAGCATAAACCGGGTAGAATTCGGCGGATGCTGAATTCAATTCGTCCAGCTTATCAAAGATCGTTAAAAGAATGGGTTCCAGAAGCAAAATGGAAGGAATACGCAGCGGACACACTTTACTTACCTCGCAACATCAACTGGGAAGCTGTAAAGAGGGCGTATGAATTTCAACCCAAAAACTATGAGGAGCTGCTTGGCATACGTGGAGTGGGACCCGCAACCGTTCGAGGATTAGCCCTCATCTCCGAACTCATTTACGGCGAAAAGCCGAGCTGGAGGGACCCAGTTAAATACTCCTTTGCCTACGGCGGAAAAGACGGAGTGCCCTACCCGGTGAACCGACCAGCCATGGACAAGTCTATCCAGATACTAAGGGACGCTATCCAAAACGCTGAAGTAAATGAAAAACAAAGGTTCAGAGCACTGAAAAGGTTGAGAAGAATTATTCTATATCAATAGCGTGTGGTAAATTTTATTAGCGTTCAAGTCTAACGAAACAATGTGACAAAAATTGATTGGAGCAGTTGTTTTTGTAATATTCTTCGCAGGTTTTCTCGCGTTAACTTTCGTACTTCCGGTTCTTCCTCCTGGAAGCATGGTGTATGGTTTTTTGGGGATTGAGGAAACATACACCATATGGGGCGTCTCCTCCGACGTTCTTTTAAAGAGTGTTTTCAACGGTGTAATCTATGGATTTGTAGTCTGGCTTGTCTTCAGCGTTGGCACTTTATATTCAAAACGTAGAATCGGGCAAGTCCGTGTTTTGGTGGAATGCTCCGTTTGTAAGAGTCGATGGCAAGAAGTGTTAACAAAAGCGCAACTACAATCCATGGAATTCCCAAAATCCCGAACGCTCTCAAGACGAAAATGCCCAAACTGCGGCAAATTCACCCGTCCAAAGATAATAAAAAAAGTTTAAGCACACTGCGCCTGCATAACTTGCACTTTTCCTTGATAAAACGGATGGTAAGCTGAGGCGAGCTGGGCGGGTTTTTTAGCAGCTGTTCTTTTTAAGTTTTTCAGTTTGGTCAAGTGTTGCTGGTTTATTTACGTAGATTCAAAGGTTTAATTAGAGAGGCTGGTTGGGTGGTGTAGAAAGCTTTTTCAGAATTGTGTGTTTTCTTTTTGTTTGATAGCTTGGTTGAACGCTCCGACAAGAAAAATTATGGTGAAAACAAAAACGGAAACAATGATTTTGTACAAAAGCTCAATATTAGAATACATAACTGCAACAAAAAAAACCAACATAAGCGCTAGCACTAAAGCCTCTTGAAATTTGTCCAACCCAAAGTTAAAGCTCATTTTGTTACCTACCTTTTGCTCAATTTCTCGCATTTTCCTTTATTAACCTTCACTTTTTGATAAAAACCCACAAAAATTATCTAGTTCGCGACGTGTGTGCACCTGACTTTTAATGCGTATATGACAGTGCCTATTAGGCTGATTGCAGAGGCAACTTGAAAAGTGGCGACGTAAGCAGCTGCATGAGTTGCTCCTGTGCTAATCAAATAATCAGCTATTGGACCTCCTATGAAAGTGCCAGCCACCCCAAATGATATGTAAGTGACAGCGTTATACTGTCCGAAGAGTCTTCCCCTACGATCTGCAGGGATAAGATCGGACGCTAGCAAATATCCAACAACATTCCTAAGCGCCATGGAAACCCCGCTCAGGCTGTTAATGATCATCATTTGCACGGCATTTTGTGCAGATATGTAAAGAATAGGAGTAATAACTGTCAATGCTAAGCCTAGACCGAGAGTGTTTTTTCTTCCAATCTTGTCCGCAAGAGGTGCAGCTAACAAACTTGCTATGATTGCTGCGATTGAAGCTGAATTACGAATCATGGAAATATCAAAAGAAGTAGCTCCGATAGGTGAATCAAGGTCAACGTAAAATATTAGAATCTGCAAGATTGACGAAGCGCCTAAGCCGACAACAAAAACAGAAACAAGAAACCAATAGAACGCTTTAGAACGGTAACTATTTGACAACACTGCATTTTGTTTAAAAACAGCCTTGTCAGTTCGTTTACTCTTATAAGTCCGTTCTGAACGGTGCGTACTAAACCAGATCAAAACGGCACTTGCAAGCATAATTCCGGATGCGAAGAAAAATAATATGCCGCGTTTGAAACCTCCAGCTGCGCCACCCCAATCATATAGCATGCCTGAAACAGAAATTCCTAGTATTCGCCCAACACCACCTACACTGGAGATCACACTCATTAGTTTGCCTCTTTCTTTAGATGTGGTGAGGTCTGAAATAAGAGCGCTCCATCCAAGATTACTCATCGACCAAAAGAACTCGAGAAGTGAAAGCCCCGCGATAATACTATATGCTGCAGCAACTGGGCCCTTTGTGTTCAGCAAGTGAATATGAATAAAGTACACTAGGACGTAGCCGAACGCTGCAATTGTTTCTCCGATAACCATTAAACTGGTACGCGCTTGATATTTGTCAGAGACTTTACCCCATACAAATGTTTGTGAGAGGCTATTGGCTATCATGGTGAGGCATGCAAGCAGTGTTGTTCCAGTGACTGAGAGTCCAAGAACCGCTCTTAAATAGAGAGCTAAAAAAGTGTAGAATAAGCCTCGCCTTGCCATTGCCATAAATTGAAAACTTGAAAGACCAAGCATGATTTTTTTGTTCAAGGTAACCAACAAAGAATGAATTCTCCTTTATTCAATTTTGGGTGCCCAGCTTGATTAGAGACTTAAGGAGTCAACTTGAATTTTCAATACGCCTACTCTCTTGCTGGTTAGATAGATGCTTGCGCGCTAAGAGTTTTGAGTGCCCTCAGCGGTTTCCCACAAATATTGAAAGTAATCTCTAGCAAACTTCACCAAACCCACATGATTCGACCAAATCACCAACGTAGGCTTTTCTTCACCAAGCAAAAGTAATGCTTCCTTTCCATCCACGATAACGCCGCCACCAAACATTTCATCTCTGATTCTAACTTTCCCCACAGCGGCTATATGTTCCAAAATGTCTGGTTCATCCGCATCTCGGGTCGCCATAAACAAAAATTCAACTCCTCGACCTTGCAAACCACGCAGCATAGGAATACCTATCTTTACAAGTCCTCTTGCAAACGTTGGAACCGCCACCATCAACTCCCTCCCTGCCCGCGTCAACATCTCCTCCAACTTCGCCAAAACATTGTGTTCACCGCGTAAAATCCAAATGTCCGGCTTCTCACGGAACTCACGTTGCTCGTATAACAGCTGCAGTTCCTCCCTTATCACTTGCTCCCAACCCTTCATCATTTCTTCCAAACGCAACTTTGCCGCCTGTAAAGCCTCGGATGGCGATTTAGGATAGTATTGAGCTGGTCTGCCCTTTTTTGTTTCAGTCCATCCCTTCTTTTCCAGCGAGTTAAGAGTTTCATAAATTTTGGAGTATGGAACATTAGAATATTTACTAACTTGACTCGCAGCCATAGCGCCTTTCTCAACTAATGCCAAGTAAGCTTGAGTCTCGTAGCTCGTCAACCCAAGCTCATTTAAAACTTTTCTTGCTTCCCCACTCACTTGCGTAGTCAACCTTTTTCACCTTCTGAAACTTCTGGAAAACCATTTATACGTAATTTAGCAAACTGCTGAGTTAAATAGTTTACAACCCTTAGTGGTGTCAAAATGAAGCTACTAAAAGAAACAACAAGCGTCTGCCCAAAATGCATCGAAGAAGGAAAACTCAATGTCATCCCCGCCAAAATAATTGAATCTGATGGAAAAGTCTTATATGAGAAAAACTGCGAAAAACACGGAAAATTCCAAGACGTCTACTGGTCCGACAGTGAATTATATAAAAGAGCTGAAAAATTTAGGTGGGAAGGAAAAGGCCCCGTTGTTGCAAGAGTTAAAAAAGAAAAGTACAGTTGTCCTCAGGACTGCGTAGAACCACTAACAGGCTTATGCGGCTACCACAAAACCAGAACTTGTTTAGGAATCGTTGATGTAACCAACCGCTGCAACCTACGTTGCCCAACATGCTTCGCCAACGCTGGTGCGATGGACTACATTTATGAGCCAACCATCAAAGAGCTAGAAGCAGCTTTCCAAGCCATAAAAAATAACGCTGGAAAAGCAGTTCAGCTAACCGGTGGAGAACCAACCGTTAGAAACGATTTACCCAAAATAGCTGAGAAGGCGAGAGAATACTTCCATCACGTTGAGATAAACACAAACGCAATAAGAATAGCGAGGGATAAAGAATTCCTCAGAAGTTTAGGAAGCATCACGTTTTACGTATCGTATGACACCGAAAACGACCCCACGGTTTATGACCAATTTAGAGGACACGGAATATACGACCCAAACACCAAGAATAAAAAAGTTGAAAAAATCACAGGACAAGACTTGATCGACATAAAGAAGAAAGCAGTGGACAACATAGAAGAAGTTGGTAGTCATGTGGTTCTCGTTCCCACTATTGGAATGAATGACATAGATCAAGTCTGGCCTATTATCGAATACGCCTTAAATAAAGGAGAGGTTATCAGAGGTGTCAACTTCCAACCCGTTTCCTTCGGCGGCAGAGGCGGTGTAAAGAAAAGAGCAACCATACCTGATCTCATACTTAGAACAGAAAAAGAAAGCGGGTTTATAAGCAGAGACGATTGGTACCCTGTTCCCACGGTAGGCCCTTTGTTTGACATAGCTGAATATTACTCGGGGGAGCCAACTCCGTCTTTTACGGTTCACCCCCACTGTGGTATGGCAACAATCTTAGTCCAAATGGAGAAAGGTTGGGTTCCTTTACCAAGCTTGTTCGATGTTGAAAAACTTCATGAGGCGTTATCAGAGATAGCTGATGGGCTGTCAAGGAAGGGACTTGAAAAAATTTTTGGAAGGCTCAAAGCAGCGTACAATTACTACTTCAAATTTAAGGAGGCTATAAAAGAAGCGCACCCGTTTATTAGGGAAGGAGTAGAAAAGATTATGAATAAAAGAGATTACGATTCAGTAAAAGATTTTTTTGGAGATCGTAGAGTGTTATTCCTTGGAAGTATGCATTTCCAAGACCCGGACAACATTGATTTTCAAAGGGTTAGAAGGTGTGGGATTCACCAAGCTTACCCCGACGGCTCTTTAATGCCTTTCTGCATAATCAATTCAGGGATAGTAGCTAAAAACGGTATGTCCACAAGAGACACAAAGATGAGACAATTTGGAATCTCTTGGCAAAAGTACCTATCGAACGTAAAGAAACAAAAATCTGTGAAACAACCATCCTAGTTCCAAGCGGAAATCAGTGTAGCCGCTAGCTGTAGAAGGAAAACCTATAAGAACCTGCAATCTTGTTTCAAATGTTGGTGAGGAAAAGTATGGGTGGAAAAAAGAAACTTTCATTCAAGCAGATAGCGAAACGGCAGAAACAAAAAGGGAAAGGAAAAAAGGCTAAACCAAAGTCTACCTCTGGAAAACCTGTTGAAAAAAAGGAAGGCGAAATCTTCCTGCCGAATCCCAAAAACGAGAAGGTTGTAGGAACATTGAAAAAAATGAAAGTTATCACCCCATACATTATAGCTTCCAAATTTGACCTCCGCATAAGCGTAGCGAAAGACTTCTTAGAAGAGCTGGAACGACAAAAAATTGTAGAGTATGTTTCAGGAAGCAAAAATCTCAAAATTTACAAACCAGCAGGCTAATTCTCAACCTTCTCAAATCAGCCAAGTTCCTTACTCAGTTAAACTTTTCAAAAAATGAAGCCTACCATTCAATGGAATACCGAAAATGAAGTTTCCAGAAAGAGTTTACACCACTGAGGAGGTGGAAAAGGCTAGGAGGCTGGTGGAGAAAGGTTATCGACATCGCTTAACGGTGGAAGGAAGCACGGATTTTAAGCAGAAAGTGAAAAAAGCTTTGAATTTAGTTAAAACTGCTAGGTACCACGATTTTCTCCGAACGTACATTAGAAGTATTGTAGAAATCGATGGACTAAGCCAACTCCGTGAGGGAAAAGCAGCTATCTGGGCGAATAAGTACACAGTGAACGACCCTGTGGAAGCAGCGGGTTTTCTTGTTCAAAAGGCGTTTCAAATGAAGAATTTTCTGGAAGGCAAGATTTACTACGGTGGGGAGGCTGAGAAGAGAGCAGTTCAAAAACGCATTGAATTCCTACAGGAGCTAAAGAAAAGTGGAAATACGAGGATTAAGAGGAGGTGCGAAGAAAGTTTGAAACGGTGGACAGAAACCATTTATTTCTGAAAACCACTTTCAGCGTTTTTCAACC
The DNA here is from genome assembly GCA_034660895.1 of Thermoproteota archaeon. Taxonomy (GTDB): domain Archaea; phylum Thermoproteota; class Bathyarchaeia; order Bathyarchaeales; family JAYEKF01; genus JAYEKF01. The sequence continues at coordinate 7,064 of JAYEKF010000042.1, forward strand.
CGGATTTTTGCTCCACTTTTCACTTTTCTGAATAACTCTAAGTTCTCCGCTACCTTTCCGAGAACGTTCACAGGACTGTAGGGTTGTGTTTGTCCATAAAAGATGCAAATTGCGGTTCCCATAGGCCAGTAGGCGATGGTTCCTTTCTCGACGTTGGACTTTGCTTTCTCTCCGCCCATTTTCAGAGGAATCTTAAAGTAAACTTCCTCTTTCCAGAGAGCAGCTCGTCCTTCTAGTGGAAGCTGGTTAACGATGGCTTTGATGGTTCTAGGCGCTAAGTAACGTATGAACTGTCCTTCCGCTTCGCCACTCCCTTCAACCACGAATTTGATGGGTATCTGAGAAATGCTTTCCTCACTCACTTTTCTATCGTCTCCGCATCATTTTTTAGGAAAACGTTGTTTAAGAATATCCTCCAGCGTGGGTGTCCCAACTTCTTTCAGTTCGTATTTCACCCTCACCGCAGGCTTGTTCAGCTGCAAAACCCGTCTCAAATCGGTTGGAGTTCCAATCACAACAACATCGCAGGGAGCAGCGTTAATGGTTTTCTCCAGTTCCATAATCTGTTTCTCACCATAACCCACCGCAGGGAGCAGACTTCCTAAATGCGTATATTTTTTGTAGGTTTCCTTGATGGAACCCACAGCGTAAGGGTGAGGGTCTACGATTTCGCTGGCGCCTAACTTTTTCGCTGCGATTGTTCCAGCTCCGTAGCGCATACCGCCATGAGTTAACGTGGGACCGTCTTCCACTATTAACACTTTTTTTCCTTTAATCAGTTCCGGCTTGTCCACCGTAATTGGAGAAGATGCTTTCACGATAATTGCGTCTGGATTCGCTGCTTTCACGTTTTTTTCTACGATTTCAATGTTTTTTGGGTCTGCTGTGCCGACTTTGTTGATGACCACAACATCAGCCATCCTCAAGTTGGTTTCTCCAGGGTGATAGGCAACTTCGTGCCCCGGTCTATGTGGGTCTGCCACTACAATGTGTAGGTTGGGTTGATAGAACGGTAGATCGTTGTTTCCGCCGTCCCAAATGACAACTTCGGCTTCTTTCTCCGCTTCTCGCAGGATTTTCTCGTAGTCCACACCAGCGTATACAACGATTCCGTTGTCTAAGTGAGGTTCATAGTCTTCGCGTTCCTCGATGGTGCAATTATGTTTATCTAAGTCTTCATAAGACGCGAAGCGCTGGCAAACTTGCTTGGTTAAATCACCGTAGGGCATGGGATGACGAACAACCACTATTCGATAACCATTTTCTTTCAGAATTTTGCAGACCCTTCGTGAAGTTTGGCTTTTACCTGAACCTGTTCTTACGGCGCACACTGAAACCACAGGGACTTTTGATTTTAGCATGGTTTTGGATGGTCCCATCAGTCGGAAGTCGGCGCCGCTGGCTAAGGCTGTGGACGCCTGATGCATTACATATTCGTGGGATACGTCGCTGTAGGCGAAAATCACTTGGCCAACCTTGTGTTTTTTGATGAGTTCTGGAAGTTTCTCCTCTGGATAGATGGGTATGCCTTCTGGATAGTTGGAACCTGTCAGTTCTGGAGGGTAGGCTCTTTTTTCTATGCCTGGTATTTGCGTTGCGGTGAAAGCTACCACTTCGTAGGCGTTGTTGTTTCGGAAGAAGACGTTAAAGTTATGGAAGTCTCTTCCTGCTGCCCCCATGATTATGACTTTAATCTTTTTCATTTAAGCAGTCCCCATTTTTAGGCGCTAAACGATGGTTTGGAGATTAGTATCCCATTCCTATTCCATATAAACCTTTACGGAATGTTATTTTCCGAGTGAAATGGAGTGCGTGTGTAGGTAGTCTAGTAGAGAGGGAGAGACGGGTATGGTTAGTTATGAGAGAAAGGTATTAGAGCGCCCTTAAAAGCGGCCGTCACGTAGGGTTTCATGGCTCAAATTCCATCTATCCATACTTGGAAAGAAGCATGTTTTGAGGCTATTTCGGTTAGCAAGCCTTAATTTGAGGAAATCGTGTGTGGGGATTATGGATTGAACATTAATTTACTGGCAAAACAAATCAACGGGTGGATGCCTCCAAATATTCACGTCGCTTTTTGTACTTTCTGAGTGGGAGTGACGCAAGGCGCTTGTAAAGGTATCTTTCATACTTACTGTTTTTCAGTTATGTCTATGATTTCAAAATTTAACTTCATTTCATTTTACGCATAAGATATTCTCTCTATAAAGTTTCTTCTTAATAAGCTGGTTAAGCTGAGTTTAACCGTACATTTCCGCTCGGAGGGGATGTCTCTTCCTAAAAAGCCTCTCGGCTTCCAAGGCTAACTTCCTCTCCAACTTCCTCTGCCTCCAAGAAATAGCGCTGAGGTCCGGATAGGTTATTACCGGTCCGCTTAGAACCGCATGCGGTCTCAATTTCCTTATCTCCCCAGTTGACGTAGGTGTTAGCCCCAACAGCTCATCGACTAAAGCTCTTTCAAGTCTGCCTTTTCGTTGCAGCGTGGTGAATAAAATCTGAATTTTGTCTTTAGACAGCGGACGGAAACCGTAAGCCGGAGTTCCCTCAACCATCCTCCTCAGTCTCTCCAAACTTTTCACTCTGCCTCCAACGCCGGTGTACTTGTTAGGGCCTAGAGAAACCAATTTCAACCTGTAGTTTGATTTCGGGCCTAGAATTATGATGTTGCCCCGTCTGTCGGCTAGGGCGTTCCATCCTTTCGGCTTACGGTTGTATCGACTCATAATTTCCCTGATTACGTGTTCTAAGGGTTTTATGTTCAAGCCTTGTGTTCCCCAACTAGTTTGAGTTAAAACGTCTCCTAAAAAGTCATCGGTCTAGCTTTACAGTATCCTTTTTCTCTGTTAGCAACTTCTTAACGCAAACGAAGCTTGCTTTTGGTGAAAAATGAAATTTTCAAGAAACTAATTTTAGCACCGCCTCCGAGATGTAGTTGGCTTGCTCAGACGAAACACCTGGGTGGACGGGTAAAGAAAACACTTGTTGAGCTGCCTTTTCCGTTTTAGGAAGCTTGTACTTTCCAAATTGGCGGTAGAAGGGCATTAGGTGAATTGGGCAATAATAATAAACGGTGGCGCCGATGCTACGTTTTCTCAACTTCTGCACTATTCTATCCCTTTCCACACTGTCTGCATCTTTGAGTCGAACCGTGTACAAATACCAACTATGCTTGCGTTCCGGAGGCTCATTGGGCAACTGCAACTTTGCTGTTCCACCAAGCTTTTCCGTTAATACGCAAGCGTTTCTCCGTCGTTTTTCCAAAAAATCGGGAAGTTTCTGCAGTTGCACGTTTCCAACAGCCGCTGCTATTTCAGGCATATGAAAGTTGTGCCCAATCATGGTTGACATGTACTTCCTTTTTTCTCCATGCGAGCGCATGCAACGTAACTTCTCCACATAATCATCATTGTTGGTGGTCAGCATACCCCCTTCGCCAGTTGTCATGTTTTTGCTTGCATAAAAACTCCAGCATGTGATGTCAGCGAAGTGTCCAGGCGGATACGCTTTGTACACAGCTCCGTGGGCTTGAGCAGCGTCCTCAATAACCGTTAACCCGTGTTCGTGAGCAATTTTTTTCACGGATTCCATGTCCGCGGGCAGACCGTACAAGTCAACGGGCATAATCGCCTTAGCTTTCTCCGTAACCGCGTCTTCAATTTTTTCTTGATTAATATTGTAGGTCTCCGGATTGATATCTACGAAAACGGGTTTCGCACCCACCAACACAACAGTTTCTGCGGTTGCGGTGAACGTGAAGCTTGGCACAATAACCTCATCACCTCTTCCAACGTCTGCCGCTAAAAGCGCCAAGTGGAGAGCTGCGGTTCCGCTGTTCACGGCAACAGCGTTTTTGGCTTCAACGAAATCAGCGAAATCCTTTTCAAATTGTTTAACCATAGGACCGTCCCCCAACCCCGTGGTTAGAACACCACTTTTCAAAACTTGGGTAACAGCTTCAACCTCTTTCTCGTCAATTTGAGGCATGTTAATTGGAATCATCTTATCCACGATTTTCTCACCAGACAACTGTGACTCTTCGGCTAGGGAGTAGTTGAAATACGTTAATTATCTTTTTCCTGGTGATATCTCCCGCAAACCCCTTTTTTAAAAAGAAAATTATGAGTGCGCTAAATTACATTGAAATTTTACTATATTATTATATGTTGTAGTTTCATGTTTTTGAACCGTTAGAAATAAGAAAGAGTGTGTAATCCATAAACTAGTCCCAATGAGATTTCAAAATGCCTAAAATAGGTGTTTACGTTTGCCATTGCGGCTTAAACATCGCAGGCGTAGTTGATGTAGAAAAAGTTGTGGAATACGCTAAAACTTTGCCGGACGTTGCAATTTCCAAACATTCTACTTACGCTTGTTCCGAACCTGGACAACGCATGATTCAAGAAGACATCCGAGCTCATGGACTTGACAGAATTGTAATTGCGGCATGTTCGCCTCGAATGCATGAGGAAACTTTCCGCAAGACAGTTGCAGAAGCTGGGTTAAATCCTTATTTGCTTGAGATTGTTAATTTGCGGGAACACTGCTCTTGGCCTCATAGTGAGGAACCTGAAAAAGTCACTGAAAAGGCGAAAGCGCTTGTCAGAATGGGTGTGGCACGTGTAAGGCTTTTGGAACCTTTGGAAAGGCGCAGAGTAAGTGTTGAGAGAAGTGTTTTAGTTGTTGGCGGCGGAATTGCTGGAATTCAAGCTTCGCTGGATTTAGCTAATGCTGGATTCAAAGTTTACCTTGTGGAGAAAGCGCCTAGCATAGGTGGACGCATGGCGCAGTTGGACAAGACTTTTCCAACGCTTGATTGTAGTGCATGTATATTAACACCGAAAATGGTTGACGTAGCTAAGCATCCAAACATAAAACTGTTGACAAATGCTGAAGCCGTGAATGTGAAGGGGTTTGTTGGAAATTATGAAGCCTCGATTCTAAAGAAGCCT
>JAYEKF010000043.1:0-14792 GCA_034660895.1 Thermoproteota archaeon
CGACCACGTTATGTCTAAAGAAAAATTGCCACCTACCGTGTTCCACATGCTGGAACAAAACCTCGGACACAAACTACTCCTAATTTTAGACGAAGCCTATGGATTCGAAGGAACACTAAAAGCGGTTACAAGAAACCCACCTGGAATATGGCTGTCCAACGCCGACGCCGTCATACTACGCTCCACCATAGCCAAACCAGTGCCAGAAGTCGCCGCTAGAGAGGAACGAAGCGAAGTTTTCGTTAACCTAAACTCTGTTCGACGTATCGAACTTCTACATGAAAAACCCTAAACACCAAAATAAGAGATTACAGCCTAAAAGGGAAGCGCACCCATAGATTGCAGGTAGGCTAAGACGCTTGCAATAATAAACGCAACCACCAAAATCATAAACAGTTCAGGCTTAACTTTTACACCCTCAGTTTCCTCCTCAAAGAAACGAAGCAGTCCAGCGCTCTGAGCCGGCATAGGTGCACTCTTTTTCTTTTTCTTCTTACTCATAACACGCTTCACTGTTCAAATGAAGGAGACGTCTCTGTTAATTAACGTTACGTCTCCGGAAATTCGAAGCTTTTATCTTTACAAACAGATATGTAACGTTGAGGGAAAAAATTGGAAAACGCTCGAAAACATTACGACCGAACGTTTGAGCTCCTCCAAAAACATCACCAATGGTTCCACGAAACAATCCCACTCATCGCAAGCGAAAACATTCCAAGCCCTGCAGTTCGTGAAACGTTAGCCACAGATTTTGGCAATCGATACGCAGAAGGTTGGCCTGAAGAACGCGTGTACGCTGGATGCAAATACATCGATAAAGTGGAACTTATCTGTCTAGAGTTGATGAAGAAACTGTTCAACGCAGAATTCGCAGACGTCCGACCCATCTCAGGCGTAGTCGCTAACCTAGTGGTTTACACAGCGTTCACGGAACCCGGCGATGTCATGATGGCGCTGTCTATTCCCTGCGGAGGACACATCACCATGGGTAAAAAGAAGCTGGGGGGAACCGCGGGCGCAGTTCACGGCTTAGATGTGAGATATTTGGCGCTGGACTATAAGGAGTTAAACATCGACGTTGACAAGACGAGGAAGAGAATCAAAAAATACGTTGAAGAAGGAAAACCGCCGAAACTGGTGATGTTCGGCGCCAGCGTCTTCCCATTTCCTCATCCAGTGAAGGAGCTGGCGGACGACTTTCACAGTGTAGGCGCCACAGTAGGCTATGACGCCGCTCATGTAGCTGGACTAATTGCAGGGGGACGATTCCAAGACCCATTACAGGAAGGCGCTGATGTTATGACACTCAGCACTCACAAAACACTTTTTGGACCTCAACATGGGGGCGTAGTCTCGTGGGAAAAATACGCCGACCAAATCAAGCGTGCAGCCTTCCCTGGAATGGTGAGCAACCATCATCTTCACGCCGTGGCGGGGGTTGCAGTCGCATGTGCAGAGATTCTGGAATTCGGCGAAGAATACGCTGGACGGGTGATTCGTAACGCAAAAGCTTTAGCTCAAGCCCTGCATGAGAGGGGGTTTGATGTTTTAGCGGAGCATAAAGGCTTCACAGAGTCGCATGTGGTTTTAGTGGACATCACAAATTATGGAGATGGAGGAACAATCGAGGAGGAACTGGAAAAGGCGAACATTATAATAAACCGTAACTTGCTGCCTTGGGACATAAAGGAAGGACGGCACTTCATGCACCCGGGTGGAATAAGGCTGGGAGCCTCTGAAATCACAAGGTTAGGAATGAAAGAGGCGGAGATGAATGAAATTGCGGAGTTCATAAAAAGAGTGGTAATCGACAAAGAGAACCCGGAAAAAGTGAAACAGGACGTAGTAGCATTCCGAAAGGACTTTCAGAAGGTACACTATTGCTTTGAAAACGCTACCGAAGCATACAAGTATCTCAAAATCCGCTGAACACCTAGTAGTTGGAGGAGAATAAGCTTTAACGCGCTAGGATTAGTATTCAGCGCAAGAAAACGGGGAAACTGCCTTAACTGCGTCGAACACGTAATGGAAAGAGTGCCCGGTTAAAGATGATGTACCTTGGATTTACGGAAAAGCCAAACAAGCTGACGTGATTTTGCTTTGTGTTCCCAACTACGGAGGCAACGTGTCGGGTTTGTACAAGGCTTGGATCGAAAAGAAGTCAAGGAATCTTCAAAAGGGGTAAGGACGCTGAGGATACAATTCTAGGTAGAATCTTAGGCTTCATTTTTATGGGCAAGGTTCCAGCAGGGGGCACTCTAACTTACCACGCGGTCATGCAGCACTATACAGATACTAAATATTTGTCAGCCGCTATTCTGCTTCAATCTAGGGGATACGGTCAGGGTTCCATCTACGGAACTCTCGTTGAAGACGGGAAGGTGAGAGATAGACTAGACAACTTGGTGAATATAGTTCTTAAGCGATGGAAAGAAATCAAGCAACAATCAAAAACTGACACCCTTGGTTAGCTTTTTAGTCTGTCAATCGTTTTTGGCCTGCTCCCGTTAACTTCCAAACATAAGTGCGGGTGCCAGTATGTTGGACGATTCTTTCGGCTTCCAAAAGGTGCAGATGATAAATAGCTACATTGTAGGTGATTTCTGCTTGCTCCGCAACCGTTTTAGCATCCAAGGGTTTCTTTTCTAGAACCAAAACTATTTTTGTCCTAGCGGCTAAGCCGGGTCGAATGTTGCGTATTCGAGTTAAATAGGCTTTGGGATGATAAGCTTTCTTAAACATAAGATGGATCTCAAAACAATTTCTCACGGTTCATATAGAAAAGTTTACCGCTGTGTTAAACGAAGTCGCTGAGGCTGATCTGTCGCGGTTTCCCTCCCTCAAACAACGAGTGAAGCTCATCCTCCACTAAGGACAGCCTCCATTTGTAATATTTAGGTAACCCATATTTTTCCACCAATCTCTGCGCTGCTTTCAAATATTTTTTAATTCCACCACGATACACGGTTAAAGTTAACTTTCCTCCGCAACTGGGACATTTGCCTTGTAGGGGAATCCTTCGGAACTTTCTGTTGCATGATTTACACCGAAAGCTTTGCGTGGAAAAGGCGCGGAGGTTGCCTGCAATGTCTCGGATAAAATGTGTGGTGAGAACCTTCAACGCCACCTGCTTCGCATCCACCGCTTCAATTTTCTCAGCTAATTCAAGTTGGCTTTTCAACTTGCCCAGCATGGACCTCAATTTTTTGTATGTGCTTCCCGAGTTGCCCTCATTAATATTTGAAACAGGAGTTGTGTAGTGGAAGCCTTGAAACTGGGTTTCTTTACCCAACCGATGCTCAACCAGCTCAATAAGTTCGGTTACGTATTTAGGCTCAACTTTTTCCCATGTTTTCTCATAGAACCCAAGAGGGTAGCGCTCAGCTACATCCAGTTGATGGGCTTGCCGTTGCACCTCTTGCGGATTAACAACCGGCAGAACAAGCAGGGGAGCATCCATGATTCCCCCTATCCGAGCGGGCAAATACACCTTGGAAAAGTTTAGCATGGTGTCTAGCGCTAGCATCAAGCTGTCTTCGTCGCCGTCGCAGTCTCTTCGTTTAGCGGAGTGCCAAAGAGGATGGGCATAACAAACTCTGGAGTTGGTGAACCCAATGATTCTTCCCACAACGCCAACTGAAGTGTGAGGCGCCAAGCCCACAACAAAGCGTCCGACTAAATCACTTGTTTGCTTCACATGGTAGTATGGTGGAAGACCGTAAACTTTCTCTAGAAGCTCATCAAGAAAGGCGGCTACACGAACAAAATATTTGGCGCATCTTAACGAAACAATAACGTCCTGCACCTTCAATTCGCAAACTTGGTCAGAGCGAGTTAACGGTTCCCCCTTGTAATCATATGCGTAGCCTAATTCTCGAATTTTCTCTACTGAAACTCCTGTTTCCTCAGGCTTAAAATGTGTTAACGGGGCGTTGGTGGCGTCGAACCGTACGGTTCCATCTTTAAACACGGACAAGTCGTATTTAGCACGCAAAATCCCCTTCTCAAGAAGCTCCGGAGTTTTGGTTTCATTCATCAACCCTTTCACGCCTTTCACCAACTCGGGAACTCGAACGCCCAGTTTCTCGCATGCTCCATCAACTAACCCCTTGAGGTCAATCAACTGCTTCTCGTAGCTTTTCACAGTAATTCCGCAGTTTGGACAAACGTTCCGTTTTAGAATCTTTCCACACCGAGGACAACGGACAGCCAGAACGGTCTCCACGCCGCATACAGGACATTTCATATTAAAGGTGGATGCTCCACAGCGGGGACAACGCCGTTTAACCACCTCCACTTCGATAACCTTCTTTTCAGAAGCCTTCACCAAATTCCGCCGAGAGCCGCCAGCTAACCCCACGGGGAAAAGTACGTGAACAAGCGGACGCATCGCCCGTCTCTTCGCCTTTTCCGGCCGGCCCATCCTAGCCCCAACAAAAGTAGGAGCCTTTTCCTTTACAACAACCCCAGTAAGCTTCCGAATAACCTCTAAAACGGAGTCCGCAGTGGGAAGCTCCAGCTCTGGAACTTGCAAACCTAAACAGAAAGCGAAGACGTAAGCGTCCCCATCCTCTATCTTAATTTTATCCCTAACCACGCGGTGTGGAATACAGATTTTCTCAAGCAACCCCTTTATTAACGCATTCTGTCCGCCGGTTATGTCGCATACCACATCCCCTCTGGTTTGTACATCAGCGGTCAACAACCAACGTCGCAATTTTTGAAAATCATCACAAGACAGCTGACGCCAGAAAAACGTGAAAAAGGGGTGAAGAGGAACTTGCAACTTAACAGCCATACGTATTGCTTCTTCACCCGTCGGTTTATTGTGAAACGGGTCATCCAAGAAACTTTTCAGGCGGTCCACGGAAACGTTTGCGGCGTCCGCAGCACCCTTCGAATTGCCATCGAAGTTCTGAGCGATTGATAAAAGCAGATCTTCACGCCACCACTCTTCCGTGTAGCCTGAAGGTGCAAGCGGCCTGTTGTTATATAGAAAATCGCCGAAACTGACAAGAAGGTCGCCGAGAAACAAAATTTTGCTAATAACATTTTTTATTTGTTCAAAGTTTTCCAGAGAAACACGGACCACAGAGCCGTTTCTAAGCCGCACAATGGGAGGTTCTATGCTGTCCACAGGAAGAACCACACCGCCTTTTCCAGGCAGTTCCAGACGAAATTGTGTGCCGGCTGCGGGAAAGCGTTGAAGAACCAGCATACTAGCCGGGTGAATGCCCACCGCCGCCAGCCCGGTGTTTCGAGCTCGGCCGTAGCGGAGCCGGAAGCCTCCCTGAGCGGAGGGGAAGGAAAAGATGGGGCGGCCGGCGATGATGTCTTGCATGAAGCTGGCGGATTTTTTCTCTTCAATTTCCCGCATTTTTTTTAGCCAGTCCCACCCTTCAATTCCTAGTTTTTCCACCACGGTCCAAACTTTAGCCGAACGCCCAATGATCCCGTCATTTACCACACGTAAAGCGCCACCTCGCACACGGTTTGTTTCGACGCGTGGTAAGTTGCGGAAAGAGGAAACCTCCACCGGGTTAGATTGTACGCCTGTCACTTCCACGGGGATAGATTCGAAGGCGTTCCTTAACTCTTGGTCGGAAACGTGATATTGAAAACGTGAAACAGACCGTTCAAAAACTCGAACCTCCTCAACAAAACGTTTAATCTCCTCCTCGGTTGGTTTATAACGGTCTAACCCTAATAGGCGACGCACAAAATCAGCTATCACCAACGTTAAAGCTTGATCTGTGCCCCCTGCAGAACGTATGGGACCAGCGAAATAGACAGCTAAATATTTTGTGCGGTCTGGATTCTTTTTGATAGCCACTTTGGCGATTCCTTCAAGAGGTGCAGCGGCGGGGACTCCCTCCGTTAATGTGGCAAGTGCGGTTCTGACGGCTTGTTCAGCGGCTTTGGTTGGTTCCATATGTCCAAACTTTCCGTAAACGATTTCCTCTGTTATTTTGAAAGCTAATTCTTCACGGGATAATTTGCCGCTTAGTTCTCGTATGCTCTTAGCCACACCTGGCGGACCGACTAATCCTTCCACAAGTTCAGCTAGGTCCTTCGCCGTTCCTGATTCGGGTTCTAAAGCGGGGTCTAAACCCTTCTCTCTTGCCTTTCTAGCAATTTCATAAATCTCTTTAAGCTTTTTTTCTAAAGTAGTCGTGTATTGTTTGTGTTCCTTGCTCATTAAAATAGGCGACAGCTAAGATTTTCCTCCGTTACTAGAGTCCTCGGGAGCAGTATTTTGGGTTTTCTAACATGAAAGAATCCAAGCGGAGTGGGTGGCTATACTCAAAAAATTGAATCGCGAAGTAGGATTGAAATGTTACGGATTCGCTAATGCAGCTTTTTACCGCATTTGATGCTTTCTACCAATTCCTTAATTTTTTCTCTTGTGTTGCCTTCCTCTATAACATTACCCGTTACTACAATGTCTGCTCCAGCATGCGCAATTTTCTTCGCTTGGCCACCGTTTCTTATGCCACCACCCACAATTAATGGGATGTCCACGAACTTTTTTACCACCTGTATCATGGTGTCGGGTACAGGGTCTTTGGCTCCAGACCCAGCTTCCAAATACACGAACCTCATGCCGAAGTATTGAGCGGCTAAAGCGTGAGCAGCCGCAAGCTCTGGCTTATCGTATGCAATCGGTGAAACTCGCCCTATTACGCTTACGGTGCCTCCTTCGCCAACAACTAGGTAGCCAAGCGGGATAACTTCTAATTCGTGTTTTTTTATGAGCGGCGCACCCAAAACTTGCGCACCCACAAGAAAGTAAGCGTCCAACGAGTTCAGAAGCGACATGAACCAAATAGCGTCAGCGTACCTGCTAATACCGGTAACGTTGCTTGGAAACAGAATCACCGGGATATCCACAGTTCTCTTTACAGCCTTCACCACGTTATCCAAATGAGAGGTGGAAACAAACGTTGACCCCCCAACCATGATGGCTGTGGACTCACAGGACTCCGCTTCCTTGGCAACACGGGATGCAGAAGCAGAGGTCGCTTTTTCAGGGTCAATAAGAGTGATATGAATAGCACCATCTTTTCGAATTTGACCGAGCAGGTATTTTTCCACTTGACCTATCATGCACCGACCCCTTTTTTCCATGCTGGAAGTGGTCTCTAATATTTATTCTTATCTGAATTAGACCCTTATTGTTTAAAGGTTTAACTGCTCCGTGAAAGATGATTCGATGAGGAAAATTCATGGAAACCGGCTGCCCAGCTGATGTTACCCCTTAAATATTTATCCCAACCATGACAAAACAACCATTAAAACACGTGATGAGTGAACCAATTTGGAGTTAATAAGCGATGTTTTGAAATTCGATTTAACTTCCACTGAGCGAAAGATAAGACGTTTCATTAAAGATTACGTGGAAAAAGCTGGAGTGGAGGGTGTGGTTTTGGGTGTTTCAGGTGGAGTAGATAGTTGCACCAACGCCGCAATCGCCTCCTTAGCTATAGGCGGAGACGAAGTGTTAGGGTTGGTTTTGCCGGAGGAAGAGACGTATAACCCAACCGACCTAAAGCATGCGAAACATGTTGCCGAAAAATTTGGTTTCCACCTCGAAACAATTGACATCACACCTGCTTTGGAAATGTATTATCGCAGCATTCCCATCTACGACTCATCGGACAGAATCAGCAAGGGTAACATAAAAGCTAGAACGCGCATGATTTACGTCTACTACTACGCTAATAAGCTTCGCCGAATTGTGTGCGGCAGTTCCGACAAGTCCGAAACCATGATAGGATATTTCACCAAATGGGGAGACATAGCTGCAGATATCTCACCGCTCATGGACCTTTACAAAACACAAGTCCGAACGCTCGCCCTCCACGTAGGAATACCACCAGAAGTCGTCAACAAACCATCAACACCTGCACTGTGGCCGGGGCAAACGGCTGAGAAGGAAATCGGAGTCAAATATGAAATCTTAGACCTCATACTCTACGGTTTGGAACATTTCATGAAAACCGAAGACATCGCCGAACAACTACATCAGCCCCTAAAACTTGTGGAAAACGTGAAAGGGCGGTGGCTAAACAGCGAGCATAAACGTCGCATGCCCTTAACCGTAAAACTTGGATATCGAACTGTGGGAGCCGACTTTAGGCTTCCGCAAACTAAACCTTGACCCTACATGACGGTGAGAAAAGAGCTATTATACGCGAAACCGCAAAAATAAAAATACACTCTTGGAGGAATTTCATGTCGCGTAAATTCAAAGTAACACTCTCGCAAATAAGCTGTAAAGTTGGAGATAAGAAAACCAACATAAAAACTATGCAGACCCGCGTTACCCAAGCTAAAAAACGGAACGCGGAACTCATCATATTCCCGGAACTCTCTTTAACCGGTTACACCATTAGGGACCTCACCTACGAACTAGCGGAGCCCATTCCAGGACCATCCGTGAAAGCCCTAGAAAAAATCGCGGAAAAAGAGGAAATGTATGTAGTTTTTGGAATGCTGGAACGCAGTGAAAAGGCGCAAGCAGTGATTTACAACACGGCAGTTCTACTGGGACCAGAAGGATACGTAGGTAAATACCAAAAAATGTACCTGCCCACCCACAGCGTCTTCGAAGAAAAACGGTACTTCCGACAGGGATATCAAGCCTCCGTGTTCGAAACAAACATCGGAAAACTAGGAATAATCATCTGTTACGACGTATTTTTCCCGGAAACCAGCCGCTTACTACGGTTGAAAGGGGCACAATTCATCATTTGCATCTCCGCTTCACCAGCCATACGCCGCAAATTCTTCGAGATCCTCACAACTGCAAGAGCCATCGAAAACAACGCCTTCTTCGCCTACGTCAACCTCGTGGGCATAGAAGAAGGGCTTGAATTTTGGGGAGGGAGCAGACTTATCAGCCCAAGCGGCCGCATCATCAGCCAAGCCAAATACAACCAAGAAGATTTAGTAACTGGAAGCATCGACTACGCAGACCTACAACGCGTAGGCGTCTTCGTTCCTACCCTCCGTGACCTACGACCTGAACTTTTTGACCAACTAAAAGAGCAGGCGGATCGACTTTAAAGCTTACGTTATAAGAAGGAAACGCATCATGAATAAGATTCACGTGATTCGAAACCGAGACATCCAAAACATACTAATTGGAACGCCTAATGGGCATCAACACTTACGAGTCTGCGTAAAACTTAAACAGGGATCAACATTAATTTTTCAAGAAGCTACCATAGCAAACCTTCTGCGCGCATACGTCACCATCAAAACTCACCCAAAAATTCGAGCTGGAAAACTTGAAGCTGAAACGTTAACAGAAAACCAGCGAAAAGAGGGTTACGCCGAACATCAACTGCTCGAAACTGTAGCAGAAAATGGTGAAGTTGAAGAAGAAATCAGCAAACTCCTCGAAAAAGGCGCTATTTGAGTTTGTTTACAGCTTTTTCTATTCGGTCTAAAGCTTCCTTAATCTTCTCATAATTAGTGGCGTATGACAGACGCAGATACCCCTCACCATATTTTCCGAAAGAAGATCCTGGGACAGTTGCAACTTTGGCTTCGTTTACGAGATATTCAGAAAACTTCACGGAGGACATCTCAAAGTTTTTAATGTTAGGAAACACGTAGAAAGCCCCCTTCGGAAGCGCACATCGGAAGCCTTCAATTTGATTCAGCTTTGAATAGATGAAGCGGCGGCGGCGATCAAACTCGTTAACCATACGTTTAACACAATCTTGTGAGCCTTGCAAAGCAGCCAACGTAGCATATTGCGCCGGGGTGCCCACACAAGCAACCATATGTTGATGCACTAACATCATAGATTCGATTAATTCCTTCGGCCCTAGCACATGGCCGACACGGAACCCTGTCATAGCGTAGGTCTTCGAAAACGAATTCACAACTAAAGTACGCCCCCACATCCCCGGAAAACTGGCCAAACAATAATGTTGCACATTATCATATGTGATTTTTTCATAAACTTCATCAGAAATCACAACTAAATCACGTTCCACCGCAAGCTCAGCCAACCTCTTCAAATCATCATACGACGTCACACTTCCTGTGGGGTTATGAGGAGAATTAATGATGATCGCACGTGACTTATCTGTGACTTGTGACATCACAGTTTTGGCGTTAAACTTAAACCCCTCACGCTCATACAATGGTATGGGCACTGGAACACCCCCGGCTAGCCACACTGCAGGCCCGTAGCATAAGAAGCCAGGGTTAGGAACCAAAACTTCATCACCAGGATTCACCTGCGCCATCAAAGCTAAGAAAACTGCTTCGGTGGCCCCAGCCGTCACCAATACTTCCGACTCTGGATCGTAGGATAAACCATAGTCACACTTAGCTTTCTCCGCTAATGCCTCACGTAATTCAGGAATTCCAGCGTTAGGAGCGTAATGTGTTTTGCCTTCCTTCATCGCTTGACTAGCAGCTTCTATAACATGTGGTGGAGGGTTGAAATCTGGTTCGCCGATTCCTAAACTGATGATGCCGGGAACACGCTGCGCAACTGTGAATAGACGGCGGATACCGGAAGGTTTGACTTCTTTTAGCCGTTCAGCCTTTCTAAAGCGTTTCGACAACGTGCCTGCCTCGTCCTCTTGTGTTTCTTTTCAGCATAAAATGTTTATGTACGTCAACATATAAAATCTGGATTTCAGAACTGAACTTAAAAAAGAAAAGACATAAATTTGGTCGTATACAAAACTGTATACCTGCAAACGTTTTATTGGTGAGAGAACTGAAAGTTAAGAAAAACGTTCAAAAATGGATAGAAGGTTCACTTAACGACCCGATTGTAAAAATACTTATAAAAAATAGCCATTTAACAGAAACGCAAATAGAAACGTTATTAATAGATGTTTTAGCCACAAATTTATCCGAAAAACAACTAAAGTATGAGGAAAAAGCTCGGTTACGGCTAGGAAAGACAAAGGTAAGCCGCGGCGCATTCAACAGAACTCTTAAACAGGCTCAAAAAAAC
The DNA here is from genome assembly GCA_034660895.1 of Thermoproteota archaeon. Lineage (GTDB taxonomy): Archaea > Thermoproteota > Bathyarchaeia > Bathyarchaeales > JAYEKF01 > JAYEKF01. Next base: position 10,991 of record JAYEKF010000043.1, read on the forward strand.
GTCATCAAATCTATTTATACAATCTTCCTCCTCGGATATTTGGGAGTTTTCGAGCACACCAGTCTTGATTCATACTTAGAAATTGCTAACAAACTGGAAACTTACATAACAACTTATAGGAACACTTTAGGAACACTTAAAGGCTCAGATGAAAAGGCAAAAGCGATCAATAGTTTCCGCGAAGAACTGCAAGTGGTCCTAGAACAGTTATCTAGGCCGTAAAAGCATATCTATTTTACTGTGATATCACGTATCACAAAGGTGGAAAGCACACATTGCGCGGGATTCTGCGGTGAATAGGCTTCAGAACAGCTTATTTTGAAAGTTCACGGATAATTCATTAAATTATAGAAATAAATGGAAAGTTAATTAGAGATTGTTTGATTTAAACGAAATTTAAGTTCCATAAGATGTGCGGTTCTTCTAACATTTTTGTGTTTATTGCTTGTGATTCGTGATGTCACGGTTAACCAAAATTTCACCATAATATTTAAGTTAGCTCTTATTGGATAACTGTGATGCGTGATATGTCTACCAAATCACAGGTGATGCAGGTGTGACTTGATGTGCCCGATTTAGTTTTGCTGCTTACGCTATTACTGTCAACGTGGACTGCCTCAGTTTTCGTTCTTTATTATCAGCGGCTGCGAAGATTAGGCGAGGAGTATGAAAAGGCGAAGAACGTGGTAGAAGACATTGTTATAAGCTTTAACAAGGAGTTGAAAACGGAAAAAGCGCAGATTAGCAGTGTAGCCTGGGAAACAAAGACTTTGTCTTCTCAAAGTAAAAAAGTTTTAGATAGAGTGCGGGAATTTGAGAGGTCGCTGAAAAGGGTCCGTGAAAAAGTTAAGAAAATACCTGAAGTTGAGCGGAAGGTCTCAGTTGAAACCAGTCGTTTAAACAAAAAACTACATGATGTGGTTACAACGCAGAAGGGGATGGCTGAAAAAATTGGGCAGCTTGAAAAGACGGCGTTGCAGCCTTCAGTTAAACCGGAGTCTGGTATAGAAGCGGTGATTCCTCTTAAGAGAGAACAAGCTTTGGAGCCTCTAACGAACACTGAACTTAGAGTGCTCAACGTTCTTGCAACAGAGAGAAGAAAGACTGCGCCGGAGATTCAAAATAAGATTAAGCTTACAAGGGAACACACCGCACGTTTGATGAAAAAACTCTACGAACAAGGCTATCTAGAGCGGGATACAAAGAAGATCCCATATGTTTACCGACTCAAGCAGGAAATGTTAAAAATTCTAAAGAAAACCAAAGCGTAAAGCGTTAAGCAAAACCTTCCCTAGCCTTGCGAAGCTTCCTCAGCTGCTCATCCATCCTAGAAAGAGCCGCCGAATCAGGGAGATTGTAACTCACTTTTTCCCTTGCATCCAAATATTCCGGGTAATGAATTATTTTCACCGGAACGGCGAACCGAATCTTTGGTTCTGAAATAAGCAGTGCCTCTTCCACGTCAAGCATCTTAATCTCTGTACCGCTGTATTCAAGGTAAGGAGTGTTCTGTGTAAGATAGACGCGATCACGGCTCAACTCAGTTTTCATGATAACTTTAGTCCAAAGTTCCGCAAAAACGTCAAAGTTAATCCGCAACGGCCTAGGAGTTACGGCGTTTAATTCTACTCGATATTTGCGGTAGGTTAAAGCTATGTCGGAGAAGACTGCTTTGGGTTTGGTGGGATCGAGGAATTCGTGGGCTTCCTCTAGAGTTATTAAAAGTGTGGGAAGCTTTTGCCACGCTTCGTAGTTTTGCTCCCACATCCGCTTGTAATGGTATGCCACGTTTGAGGCAGTGAGACATGTGATGCTTCGTTGCTCTTCAGAGCCAATTCCGGAAATGTCGATAAGGCATGTGACGCCTTTAATTATGTTCTCAACCACGTTGTCAATGAAGCTGTAATCAGAGGACGGGGGAAACAGCTTAGGTGAGAGACCGGAGAGCTTGAGCATAAGAGCTTCTATCACTCCTTTATGTTTGTAGCCTACAAGTCGGCTTACTCCCACATGGCCCTCAGCGCCGTAAGCGTCTAAGGGCTTTCCAATCCACGCTTTACCCAGCTCCTCGTAAAGTCGATAGGCAAGTCTAACTTGTGGAAGCCCTATGTCTGGGAAAAAGTGCCAAGTTTGCTGGGATGTAGAGTTCTTAAGCCAACATGCATCTTTCCCTCTCTAGCGGAGTAATAGCTGACCTTGCTGTGGAAAAGCGGGTGGTCCCGTAAGCCTCTTTGAGGAGTTATTCCTTTACTGTCAAGGAGCTGGCCGGCGAAGTCAAAGATAAGCCCGACAGTTTTTGGATTGTAATCTATAATTTGAGCGTTCAGTATGAGCTCGCAGTTCGTTTTCCCACATCCGGTCATCCCGAACATACCCATCGTAAGGGGGATAGCCTCAACATCTAGCCCACAGAACCAAAAGTTTTTTCTCCTGAACGTAAACGTCCAATTTCTAGTTGGCCTTCTAACTTAAGCGCCGTATAATCTTCTTGCGTGGTGGTGTAAACGTAGCCCATGTAATTGGGGTTAAAGGTTGGAGAACGGGTCTTCCCAGCTTTTCTTTCTAGAAAAAGTACGGCTTCCACGTTTCTATAGCTGGAGTAGGGTCCAAACGCTTCTTTGCCTTCGGCTTCACGGAGTTGTTCGCGGGTGCCTAAGGTGGAGCTGCTCTCAGCGTTTACAATTCTTGCATAAAAGCTTCGATCCTGCGAGTCGATGCGGAGAATTTGGCCGAAGGAAAGGTTGCTTCCCTTTTTTAGGAAAAAGAAACTCGGTCTCCATGTACTTCACGAACAGAGCCAACTGGTTCAGACATATTCAATCCACTCCCACTCAAAAGGGTATTGAACTCCATGGAGCACATCGGGAAAGTTGCATGAAAGTTCTTCTCGGCGTAAAACCTCCAGCAGCCCAGTTTCAGCCAATGTTTTCTCAGTTAGGTCATAGTAGTGAAGAAGTTTGGAATTAGATGGCGCTGAAAATCATGGGCTAACCACAAAGCAACGGGATGCCCAAGGCAATGTGGATCTTCTGAGATGAAAGTAAGGGGAGAAAGCAGCTCGGTGATTTCGCAGTTAGTGAGATACTCCATTACGTCGCAACGGAAGACGCGGGGACTATCTCCGCACAACTTAACGATTGATACGTCACCGTATAGATGGTGTTTTTTGTCCGCCCTCAAAACCGGATGGTATATCCAAATATGACTACGTGAAAAGGAGTAAATTGTTGTTATGGGGTATCGACCTTTCTCATCACGTAATGTTGGGGAACGCTTGCTTACTGCGAGGAGGATAACACCCTTCTTCTTACACTTTTCATACAAGGATACGTGAAAGCTTTTTTTCTTACCGAAGTAACCAGCCCCATCTAATAGAAGATAACTTCCTTCCTCACCAACTTTGTCCAGCATCTTCAGCGCCAGCTCGCTTTCCAATTTCATCCGGATGTCCTGTAACTGTCTACGTCGTACACGGATACTCCCAACCAGAGGCCGAATTCTCTCCTCATAACTCCATTCTACCTCTTTACCTTTCACAGAGGCGTACGCCGCACGGAAAAGGTAAACCCCCCCAGTTGTTTGCTCTTCTAACAGTCCTGGTTGAACAGTCTACCGCCAAGAATTGTGCGGTGCAGTTATCTATTTTTCTTAGCAACTTCATTTTAGACGCGTCGGGGTTCACCGTAACCAACGGCGTCCTCCCAAGCTTGGAAGAACGCCACGCCCATCCGTTTTCAACATATTCACCCAATTTTCTTGCTATGCCCGTTAAATCGTCCATAATTTTATCGTCCATAATTTT
>JAYEKF010000043.1:14892-43278 GCA_034660895.1 Thermoproteota archaeon
GGTTCACCGTAACCAACGGCGTCCTCCCAAGCTTGGAAGAACGCCACGCCCATCCGTTTTCAACATATTCACCCAATTTTCTTGCTATGCCCGTTAAATCGTCCATAATTTTATCGTCCATAATTTTATCGTCCATAATTTTCCCCACCAACACACGCGGCACAAGTTTAAAGTAAAGATGTCATTTTAAGCAGGCAACTATTTATCGCCCTTCGCAAAATTTAGGGCCCTCTGACTCAGCCTAGTCATCATTCGGTAATAAAACAGATTACCTTTCCCTGTTTCCCTCATAAGAAAACCACGATCTACCATCCGAGATAAATAGGTTGAAACCGTGCTTAGACTAATCGGTCTTTTAAGTTGCTTTTCATACATAGATTGAAGCTCTTTCGAGGAGAACCAAACTACAGAAAAATGTTTTTCTATGATTGACTTAACCTGATTGAACTTTGAAAGCTCAGACAACTCAATTTCTGAGTGGATGCCCCCGCCGGATACTCCCCCTAACAATTCAACTAAATCAAGAATGCGGACTGCCTTCTCACGAGTGATACGTCCTTTAAGAGTTATTACGTAACGGCTTCCATCGCCGTCTAGGACTTCTACCCGTATTTTTTTAACCGGCATCCACAACACCAAAGTACAGAGTCTTTACAACTTAACACTTCACAAGTTATAGAGCTTACGGTGGATAAAAAAAGGGAAAAGAACATTTATTGCTTCGCAGCCTTCACTTAAAAAAGCGGTGGTGACAATAAAAGAACAAAAGAAATCGTTTCTTTTTCCAGTGGAAACGAAGGGGTGCGTCATTCACAATTGATAACTGAAAAAAAGAACTCCCAACCTTAAAGCTTACGTTAACTCATATTCCAGAAAAAATTACAGAATCTTTCACAGAAAGTTAAGTGATTCAAAGAAGGAATCCAACCCCGCTAGAAAAAGAAGAATGAAGGAGCAGGGACAGCCCGTAGTTTCCACTGGAAAAAATGACACGACATTCACTCGGTTTAACCGGATCAAAACAAAAATCTGTATAAAATAATTTAAAATATTTTATAATAACCATTAAATTATTATAACCATTCCTTACCTTTTGGAGTGTATTTCTTTCCAAGAAATCAAAGAAACACTCCAACTCTTTCTTGGAGTTCCATCCGAAATTTAGGGGTGCGTGTAGGTTTCTACTCACTTTTTTGGATTTCTCCTTTATTTTTTTGTATGACAGCTTTTATTTAGTTCCAGTGGAAATGAAGCTATCCCCTTTTCTTCTTGTGGAAGGAGAAAAAAGAGGTAGAACCATTATGGGAGAGTTCGACGAGTTAGATACGGTCTTCGATCGGTTCTTTGAAGGTGCAAACATCTTTAAGGCAAGAGAAGTGCTACGCCATGATTATATTCCCAGTAGTTTTCCTCATCGTGAGGAACAAATCCGTTGCATCGGTGAAATTGTTGCTCCCCTCCTAAGAAGGTCCAGGTGCTCCAACATTTTCATTTACGGGAAACCTGGTACTGGAAAAACTGCGGTTGTAAAGTACGTGTTAAACAGATTGGTTGCGAAAGCTCATGAATTTGGGGCACCAGTTAAAGCTTCTTACATAAACTGTCGATTGGCTGGCACAGAGTACCGTGTGCTTTCCCATTTATGCACTGCTCTCTGTATTCCTGTTCCATTCACCGGCTTGGCTGTTGGTGAGGTGTTTGATCGATTTAGAGATGGTGTGGACTTACATAAAATGTTGCTTTTGGTAGTTCTAGACGAAATTGACGCGTTGGTGAAAGCGCGGGGGGACATGCTGCTGTATGAGCTAACTAGAATAAATGAAGTTCTTCTCAAAAGTAAGATATCTCTCCTTGGAATTTCCAACGACCTCCGGTTCAAAGAGTTTCTTGATCCCCAAGTCTTAAGCTCCTTAAGTGAAGAAGAAGTTGTATTCAAGCCGTATGACGCCGCTGGACTTCGGAAGATTCTTCGTGAACGCGCTAAGTTAGCATTCCGTAATGATGTACTATCAGATGGTGTAATAGATTTATGTGCAGCGTTAGCTGCAGCGGAACATGGGGACGCTCGCCGAGCGTTAGATCTGCTTCGTGTGGCAGGTGAACTGGCAAAACGAGAAGAGTGTCCAACTGTTACGCAGGCACATGTACGGCAGGCTGAAAAAAGAATTGAGCACGACCGGGTTACTGAGGCACTGAGAAACCTTCCACTTCATTCCAAACTTGTTTTGTGCAGCGTCTACCTTTTGAGTTTAAAAACCAATGATTGCGCTATCACCGGGAACATTTACGAAATTTATTCGGAGCTTTGTGGTCAGGTAAGACTTAGACCGTTGACGCAGAGACGGGTTAGCGGGTTAATCAACGAATTAGACGCGATAGGATTATTGAACGCGCGTGTAGTGAGTATGGGGCGGTACGGACGCACAAAAAAGATACACATAGGAATATCGCGTAACGCTGTTCAGGAAGCGTTTAACTCGGATGAACGTCTTGAACATCTAATTAGCTACACCCCAAAATGTTTAGCATATTCTTCAAGTAGACGACATTAAAAACCTGCTAAAATGCTCCTTTAACGAAGGAAACCGGTGTAACATGTAATGTTTGTAAATTCACAATAGGCGCGACTCCTGGAGTGGGCTCCAACCCCATATTTCTCTGGTAGCTTGTCTGTTCTTGCCAAGCACCAGAATTAACGACAAGAGTCCCCCGGTACATGTCGTACTGAAAAACATGTACGTGTCCCGCATGAAAAATGTCCGGCGCTCTCTTTATCACCATAAAATCCTGTTTCTCCGGCGCTATACGCGTTCTCCGTCCATAAATTGGAGCAAGATGTCGACTTTGCAGAAGGATTTCCATGGCTTTGGCGGGTGCGTGCAAATCTAGGGTTGGGACAGTTGCGGCGACGTCGTCTAAGCTGCGACCGTGAGCTAAGAGAAGTTCCACTCCGTGAAGACTGATTGTGCATGGGTTACCGAATGAATGTATCTTTCTCGCTTCATAAAGCGGTTCTGCGTAGCCATCTGGTATAGCCGGCTGAGGTAACGCCTTTCTACACGCATCGTGGTTGCCCGGTATAATTATCACCTCAATGTAGTCAGGGATTTGTTCCAAAAATTTGGAGGCTGCTTGATACTGCTCATAGATATCCGGTATGGCTAGTTCTTCTATTTGGTTGGGATAGACACCTACTCCATCTACAATGTCGCCGGCAACCACCACATATTTAACGTGGCTTGCCAGCTGCCTCAAACCAGCGTTTCCATACTTTCCATTTAACCAAAGCGTGAACAAATTAAACTCTTTCCGCATGAACATTTTGCTTCCGACATGCAAATCCGAGGTGAGCGCCGCATAAACTGGTTCCGACGCTCTTCGCGGAGTTTTTTGAGGAATATCCGGCCAAATGAAATCGTCTGCGATGAGTAAGTTGTTCCTTCCTTTCACTGCGCTTACACAAATAACTTGGTCTAACAACAATTTTTGCGCTTTTTTCATAAGCTCCGGAGAAGCATTGCGGGGCACCAACACCGTAACTTGATCCTTAAGGTCTTCAACTCTTAACAAAGCTCTTTGACCTGTTTCTCGTTTTTCAGTGACAATGCCGATTATCTTAACTTTCTCGTTTTGAGTTGCTTTAAGCGCGTCAGAAATTGATGTGGCATCTCGGACATCTATACGCCGCTTTAAGATCTTCCGTATTTTTTTGAATCTGTCCTGAAAATACTCTAAATAATCGTCAAGAGTCCCTCTGCTACACATCTTGTCTGTGGGGTCCTCTATCACTTTTATATCTGTGTCAACATCTTTTGCATAAGGGCGGAAGGTTCTCTTCCCTTCAGGCACAGGTGAGGGAGGCTCAAGTTGGAGGGGAGGCGTCTCCTCTTTCAATTTTTGGAAAGATTCTTTCGCCACCTCTTTTAGAAAACTCTCTCCTATAAAAAGCGGTTTTTCCTGCAATTTTTCAACTTTTTCAATTACTTTTTTCATTAATTCCACAGGGTCCCCAGTTTGGGAGATGGCGTTCAAAAATTCGAAAGCTTCTTTATCAAGTTGGTAGCCTGTGGCTACGGTGAATGAAACGGCACTTTGAAGTTTTTCTTTTTCGTTCAAAGATGAAGTTTTCTCCAATCACTTTTCTTAGGTACGATTATATAGCCTTCCTCACGTTCCCCTACGGACTCTGTTTTTCCTTGTAAGTAAAGGTGCGCTGTCAGCGCCGCGGTTATAGCGTCGACTTCATGAGGCGTCAAAGACTTTGTTATCCAATTTCCTTTCAAACCTATATGTTCGAAGACGGCTTGAATTTTTCCCCACTCTTTTACGGGCATTTGGAGCGCCTTGCGGGTGGATGCGGGATGCACCTCAATTACGTCAAAGCCGCTTTCGGCTAATTGTTTTGTGATTTTTATGGCTCGTAAGGTGAGTTTTTCCATGGCTGGAAAACGTGGGGGAAAAACGGGGTAGCCATGTTTATACATTTCCCGGTCGGCTTTCCTCATAATTCCTTTTTCCGGCAGGCTCAGAGGAGCGTCGATTGCGATGATTGTGGGACTCCATTTTACGGAACGATGGATAATTTCTTCGTCCCCGTACACCTCGTGTGCAGAAACAGTTTTGTTCTGCCACACTGCCCATCCAGTTGGGTTCTTTTCTTTTCCAGCTAAATCTATACCGATTATAACCTTTTTGGACAATCGCAACTTCACAGCCTAAGTTTATATATTCGCCTCTTGCTTTAGATAAGTTAACATCTTATTTGAGGGTTAGGGTGTGAAACACGAACTCCGCAAGGTTCAGCGGACCAGCAGTGGAACCTTCTTCGTCTGCTTACCTAAAAAATGGGCGGAAAGAATCGGATTAAAGCGTGGAGCCGTTGTAGCTGTTTCAGAGATGACAGATGGGCGCTTAGCGTTAGACCCAAAGTATGATGTGGAGCGTGGACCGAGAGAAGCAGTGGTAAAGCCCAGTGCATATTTGAGTCGCGAGATTACAGGGAAGTATTTGTTGGGTTACGACATCATCCGGGTGGAGGCTGAGAATCGGATTAGCTCGGAGGACCGGAAGCAGGTGAAGCAGGCGGCTGCTCATCTAGTGGGTTTAGAAATCGTTGAAGAGGATTATTCTAAGATTGTTATGCAATGTTTGTTGAAGCCGTCCACTTTTCCGCCTGACAAGATTCTTCGACGTGAACATTCCATTGCTGCAGGTATGCATCGGGATACAGTGACCGCTTTGATTGAAGGAGACGTTCAACTGGCGAAAAACGTGATCGCACGAGATAACGAAGTTAACCGTCTTTACTTTCTTTTGGTGCGTATTCTCCGCACGGTGATTCAAAATCCTGGGTTAGGTGAAAAGTTGGATGTGCGCCCCATTGATTGTTTGGATTATCGTTTGGTGGCGAGTTTGGTGGAGTCGATTGGCGACCAGTCGGTGCATATGGCTAAGAAAGTGCTGGAGTTAGGAGGCGTGCGGTTGTCGAAGGAACTTGCACAGTTGTTTTTGAAGTTCCATAGTGAAGTGTTTACAGCTCATGAAAAGGCTTTGGAAGCGTTCTTTTCTCATAATGTTTCTTTGAGGGAATCAGTGCGAGGTGAGAGGGATAAAATTGTGGCGAGTATTCGTAAAGTTGAGGCGGCGGTTGGTGGTGAGTCTAATGAGGTTGCTCCACATCTTCTCACGATGGTTTCTTTGATGAGCCGTATTTATGATAATAGTGTAGATGTTGCGGATTTAGTGATGCCCCGAACTGAGTGACATGGAGACAGACGCGAGGGCAGTTGCATCCGGAACTATTGAAGTAAACCCTAAAAGGAACTGTTGCTTTTTTAATGACATTGCCGGGGTGGCAGAGTGGTAATGCGCTGGCCTCGAGATCACGGTTTAAAATTGGGCTTAAACGGGTTAGCCGGTGGCGCTTTGCGCCTCATGGGTTCAAATCCCATCCCCGGCGCCATTTTGTAGAGCGTCTATGAGCTTCTTTCAGGAAAAAGAGCCTATTTCTTGGTTTTTGTAAATGGACCTGTAGGAAAGTTGAAATTTGGACACAGTTTGGTGGTAAATAGTTCAAACGCCTTTTGAAGTCATTTGAGCAAAATTTTACAGAGTCAACTAGTTGCAATGAAGAATCAATTATGAACTAAAATTTCTAGCTTATGAGAGCGTTCAGCAGCTTTTAGCAAAAAGCTTCGTAACTAAAAAATTATGATTCTTAATTTTTGCTATGGGAAACTTTGTTGATATTTTATGTTTTCTCCCTTTAGCCCTAATCCTTTGGAATAAATCATGAAGGTATGTTTTGCTTCTCGGCCGTGTGCCAAACTTAGGACCGTAAGGGTCTCTAGGATAAAGTCTCTCATATTTTGGCAACAACCTTGGATAATTCTCCTTAATAACTTGAAAAACATTATTTCTTTGAGGGCCAACTCCAGTAACTCTTAAAGGTTCTGGAATAATGTATGAACAGCCAACAGACGTAGCTTCGGAAAAAACGTGTTCTAACTCTTTATCTGTGTCTGAGATGGATGGTAAAATTGGCATCAATATAACTCCTGTGAGAATACCTCTGCCAGAAAGTTTCTGCATAGCCCTAATACGCTCTTTAGGTAGAGTAGTGTAAGGTTCAAAGGTTCTTGTATGCTCCTCCTTAAGACTTGTTAACGAAAAAGCAACCGTTGTAAGTTCTGTACGTTCACTTAATCGCTCCAACTTGTCAATATCTCTTAAAACTAAAGAGGATTTTGTCTGCACAAAAACTGGCATTTTAAACTCAAGAAGAATATCTAAAGAACTTCTCAAAAGCCCCGTCTTTTTCTCAATTTCTTCACAGTCATAACCATCAACCAAAACAGCTTTTCTCTCATTCAATGTCAGCAAAACTTTTCTAACATATTCAATAGTGTTAGTTTTTACTTTAACCTCATTTTTCCTAACGTTTCTGTTTATAAGTTCAAAACAGTACATGCACTTTTTTGTACAACCCATGTACGGGGAAAGCCTGTAATCATAAATATACACGTGCTTAAGCAATCTTGGAATGAAGGCCCCTGCCCTTCTAAAAGCTGAGGGCGAATCGTAACGTGTGAAATAAATGTTCGGGTTTTGTTCACCTAATTTAAACTATAAATATTCAGGTATATGAGAAGGTACCCTTTTCGGAGCTTTGATCTCAACAAGTTTTGTAGGTAAAAACTCCACATTTTCAACGTGTACAACATCTGAATCCTTATCTCTTTTCATAAAGGCATCTTCTTTTCCAGTCACCGTGACCATTACATTTTAGTTTCTTTGCAAAATATTAAAAATCGCGTGCTTTATTATTTAGGATTCTGCATTGGTCATTCGTGTTTGCGTTTATTGTGAGAAAATGATGGAAAAAATAATAAAGTTTAGAGAGTTAAGCCGAGAGATTAGAAACTGCAGAAAATGCAGGTTATGGCTGACTAGGAAGCATGCTCTACCCGGCGAAGGAAACATCTCATCTAAATTGGTTTTGGTGGCTCAAGCACCAGGATACATGGAAGATAGAGAAGAAAGAATGTTTATTGGCCCTTCAGGAAAGAAACTGGATGAGTTGTTTACAGACGTTGATATTGATAGGCAAGAGATGTTTATGACAAACATTCTACGGTGTATGCTTCCAAATTATAGAAGACCTAGACAGAATGAAATAAACGCTTGCACCCCATACCTCGACAGAGAAATAGAGCTGATAAATCCGAAAATAATTGGGACCTTAGGTTATTTTGCTGCTAGGTACATGTTCAAACAATACAGTATTAACAACAAATTGAAGTTTCCAGATGTTTGTGGCAAAATTTTTTCAGTTAAAGAGAAGAAGATTATTCCGTTAAGGCATCCAGCAGCCCTGTTATACAACGATTCGCTTTACAAGGAAATGGCGAAAAACTACAGGAAATTAAGGATACTGTTAGATTCGGTTTAAAGTGAAAAAACATGAAAGTCGCAGTTGGCTCAACAAATCCAGTTAAGATTCAAGCAGTAGAAGAAGTCTTCAAAGAAGTATTCAGAAAAGAAGTGGAGATAATGAGCGTAAAAGTGAATCCAAGAGTTCCCACTCAACCCTTCAAAGAAGACATAATTAAAGGCTCAGTGAACAGAGCTAAAAAGGCTTTGAAACTCACAGACGCCGATTTAGGAGCTGGCATAGAAAGCGGTGTTATGAAATTTGGCGAAAAATGGTACAACCTAGGATTCATTACGATTGTTGACAGGAAAGGAACTGTGGGAACGGGGACGTCAGGCTGGTTTGAGTGTCCATCCACCATCCTGAAAGAACTTGAGAATGGAAAGGAACTGGGTCAAGTAATAAGCGAAATAACAGGAATAGTTGACGTGGAAAGGCGAGAGGGTGCAATAGGAGTGTTCACAAAAGGAAAGGTTACTAGGAAAGAATTGTACGAACATGGCATATTTATAGCGTTAGCAAAATTTCTATCCCCAGAAATATTCGAAATGAAAAACTCGAAACATTCTTAACTTATTCTTGTGATTTTGATGGGAATACGGTTTCTTTCTTTGGCCAAATGTTTGTTTTTTGACAGACTGCCAGAATGTGACTGCATATTAAACGATGTTTAAAGAAGGGGCAGTTACACTTGTAATGTCCCTGTTCATATTTTACCCAATATTTTTCATACTTCTTTGAATTAACCATATAACGGAACCACACCCATTCATTCGCGCCCTCACCTTTTCTACCGTCAACAAACTGAATTCTCTTTGGATGTCGTAAATACTCTCTGCTTATTGTGAATTTGTTTCTCACCAACCGGTCTTTCAGAATCCACTCCTTAACCCATTCCGGCATCATCAGGCTTCACTATAATACAATACGTTTTTCAATTATGTGTGACCAGACGTCTAAATTAACTTTAGTAATTAGAAATGCTGTAGGTTAAAAAGAGAACTATTAATCCTCCTAAACAAACTCATAATTGTATTGGTGCAGGGAATTTCCGCGCACCTTTGCCGGTAAAAACATGCCCAAGATGTGCTTGACACATTCTAAGCTCTTCAAGCCACCATTTCATGTTTTGATTTCCCATAATTACCTGAAATCCCAAAAAACAGGAAGCCAAGCATAAAAGAGGAAGTTTCGGTTGCGAACACCAGCATTATTTCAGATGTCGAGTATGGTTATTCTCTCAAAAAAACTTCATTAATTTTGAGCATTCCCATACTGCTTTCCAGAATTATCGGCGAGTTCCCTTGCATGTCTGAGATGCTATCCTATTATGTAATGTTTAAGCGCTCATTCGGTGACCTCTAGTAATGTTCTTCTTAAGCACAAGGTTTAATTAGTACTCCCCCCGATACTAAGTACTGGTGCCCCTGCTAATGTATTTTGACCCGAGACCCAAAAGGAAGAAACCAGATTTGTTCAACCGTGAGGAAGAATTGGAGAAGTTTTATGACGCATTAAAGTATGCTTCATTAATTGTCATAATTGGACCTCGAAGAACAGGAAAGACCTCTTTCATGAACGTTGCCCTAGTAGAATCCAAACATCCTCATATAAGTCTAGATATGCGTGGTTTACCTTACAACCCTTCTCGTGTAGAGATTATTCGAAGGTTAGAAAACGCCTTTAACTTAATCGAGAAAAAATGGTTTTCCGCTCTTTCTGAGACGCTTAGGCATGTGAAAGGCGTTTCAATTGTTGGGAGCACTATCAACTTTGAATGGAGTAGAACGGGCATAGATTTAGCAGATCTCTTTGACAGAATTGATAATTGGGCTTCCAAGCAAAACAAGCGTTTTCTTATTGCTTTTGATGAAATTCAACTCATTAGAGGCGATAAGAGCATTCCACGCTTATTCGCGCATGTTGCTGACACTAATCATAACATTACCATTGTTGTAACGGGTTCTGAATTTGGGCTTCTATTTGATTTTTTAGGTTTTGAAAATCCGAATTCTCCACTTTACGGTAGACATTACACCGAAATTTTCATGCGCAATTTCGATTTTAATGAGTCAAAAGCATTTCTGATGGAAGGATTTAGACAAGTAAAGATAAAAACCATCGAAGAAGCAATAGACTATGCAGTGCAAAAGCTAGATGGTGTTGCAGGCTGGTTAACCCTTTTTGGAGTAAGATGCCGTGACAAAAATAAATGTAGCAAAAAAATAGTTGATGAAGTTGTGGTTGAAGGCGGAAAATTAGCTAGAGCAGAAACCTTAAAGCTTACTAAACTATCACGACGTTACGGAATGATCCTTAACTTCCTTGCAACAGTCAGCGCAGCCTCATGGACACAAATTAAAACGACTTTAGAGATTAAAGAAAAACGTTCATTGCCGAATCCAAGAATAGCGAACTTATTGAACACATTAGTCAAAATGAGCGTCATTAAAAAAACTAATAATGGATACGCAATTGCAGATTCAATTCTCTTATCAGGAATTAAGCAAGATTCGCTTCCAGAATAATAGATAACCCCGCTAGTACCTAGTAGGGGTGGACGTACTTTCCATTCCTAGTATTAACCGGACCGCACAGCCTTTCTAAAGCCTATTCTTACTGCATCCAAAATGGAAATCCGTGATAAGCGTCTTTTTGGCACAGTGGCGCCTTCGAACAGTTGTCACAGTAAACTGATAAAAACGTGTCTATTTACTTTTCTTTCAGCGGTTTTTTGCTTAACGGTTTCCGTTTGAGCTTGGTGCCGCATACTTCACATCTCTTATGTGGGTAGTCTGGAGGGTATTTGCGGAAGCACGCGGGACAGTATCTTATCCAGTTGAGGCGGAACCGTATCCCGAAGGTCATGAGCGGAGCAAACTCCACCCCAATCTGGTCAGCGACGTTTTGAATCGAGTAGTCGTCGGTAACGATCAGCGGGAACCGTTTCTCATCCTTTAATTGGAGAGCTAAAGCTAGAACCTGTCGGTCTGCTTCGGAAAGAAAGAAGGAGTTTCCCACAGTTTTGGATGCTTCCTGCACCTTGCGAACGAATTCGGTGTTTGGCGTCCTGATTTTTATCCTTCCATTTTCCACCGCGGTTTTAAACCGTGTCCATGACAGCGAAGTTGAAGTTAACTCCTGCTTCACCAACGGAACCGAATACTGCTCATTTTTGATGGAAAATGGGTCGAAACCAGCGATAAACGCTGAAGTGTCTAAAATGATTGTCTTGTTCTCAGTCGTCCGCATTGTCACGCTCCTCCGGGGAAAAGAAGCCTAGCTTTCAGTCGGTGATAAAAGTTTTCTTCGAACCGGATAAAAGTGGTTTCGTATTTTGATTTTGTGATTGTTATACGTGGGTTTTCTGACTGCACGCCTTTTTGATAGTCTCCATCAATCACTATTGTTACTCTTTTTGGTTTGATGGGCTCGATGGTTACGGTGGATTTAGCGGAGAAAACAATAGGGTGGAAAACGGTAAGCGGGCAAACAGGTGTCAAGACGAAAACGTCCAGTTGAGGGTCGAGTACGGGTCCACCGGCTGAAAGGGAGTATGCGGTTGACCCCACTTGAGAAGCCACAATCACGCCGTCCGCACGGCATTCCGTTACTTCTACGCTGTCTTTCCATATTTTTGCGTACAAAAGTTTCGCCGGTGCACCTGTTGAAACAAAAACTTCGTTTAACGCATCGGGCAGTTTTGTTTCTCCGATGAAGGATGCGAGTTTCGCGCAACGTTCCAGCATGAATTTTCCTTCTAGGCAATCGTCTAAAGCTTTTATGCTTTCGTTTGGCTGGACTTCCGCTAGAAATCCTCGAACTCCCATGTTAATGGCGAGAATGGGTGGTTCAGGCTTGGGAAGTGAGAGGCAGGTTCGCAGGATGGTTCCGTCTCCTCCAATGGTGGCGATAAGGTCGGTTTTCATTTTCTCTACGGGTGTAGCAATTTCCCGCCGACCAGCTTTCTCCGCCAGTTCTGTTTCGAGAAGCACACTGCACCCTTTTGTTTCTAAGTGATGTATGAGCTTTTCCGCTAGTTTTACCGCCTTTTTCTGGTCTGTACGTGCGGTTAAGCCTATAGTGTTAAACAACTGGTTCACCACGTAATGGGTTAACGACAACTTAAGGTACGTATGCGTGTTGTTAAGATTTACTTTTTCTAGAGTAAGCATTATATGTGTTTGCAGGTTTTTGGAAGATTTGTTTTCTTTTTTATTTTTGCCAAAGCTGGGTGTTTTTGTAACGGTTTAATTGAAAACACATTGACATTCCGACATGTTTGTTTTTTCGACTAAATAATTGTCTAGATGAAATTTTCGTAAGTTAATTAAATGTGTTGTTGCAAATTTATTGTAGGGAAGGATAAGAAATTGACTAAGCGAGCGGTCATTGTGGTTTCGTTGGTGGAGGAAAGCGAGGAGGAAACAAATGAGGAGCTTGAAAAACAAATATTGGATGGGTTATCCGAGCATCCCCCGACGATTCCTTGGCTAAAAAAGGTAGAAAAAGTTACAGTAACGGATAGGTAACTGCTTAAGTGGTTTGTTCCTATTCCAATTCTGAATTAGTACAAAATATTTTATATATGTAGGAGTACATCCTGCAAACATACCTCGTCCGATTTGAAGTCAGACCGTACGTAGCAAGGGAGGTGAGCTGATGACTGGAAAATCGTTGCAGAACCTAAATAGAAGATGCGTAAAAACTTTCCTGGATGTTTTGATTTTGGCGAGGTTGAGAGATCAACCCATGAGCGGGTATGATGTTCTACAGTTTATTCACAGAAAGTTCAGTATGTTGCTTAGCTCCGGCACGGTTTATTCTACGCTCTACTCTATGGAGCGACGTGGACAAATAAAAAGCATGTCAAACGGTAGAAAAAGAATTTACACATTAACTGAGGAAGCTAAACAGAACATTGACACAATTAACTACATAGAAAGTGAGGTTCAAAACTTCATCAGAAAGTTGCAACTAACTCACCGCCCACCTCTTCTAACACATTAACTCCATAACAAAGCCGACAAGCCCTCCACGCGACCCTAAGCGATACGAAAACCTGAAAACCAGCGTGGAGAACCATTCTGGCCGTCTGACCCTAATTGTTGTTTAAGTCTATTCTTCACATTTTTGGTGTTTTGGTAACGCTTTTAGGTTTGTAAATCAGCCTTAAACCGAGTTTAAACCCGTTTGTCGACACTAAACGGATCAGAATGGATGAAGAGAAAGTTTTTTGAAAACAACTGCTTTTCAGAAAAGGGCTTTGATTTTTGGCGGGCCCGCGGGGATTTGAACCCCGGATCTCCGGCTCCGGAGGCTTACGCACCATTTTTTATGGATGGTTCGGCGCCTTAATCCACGCTGGGCTACGGGCCCACTTAAAATCAACACTGGATGTAAGATAAACTTGTTGTGTTACGTTTCAATGATCTCCTCGCTTATCCACCAAGCTCTCATTTTTCCTGCTCTCTTACTGGGATAGTATTTCACAATGGATTTTCCAAGCTCCTTTTTGGATACTTCCTTGATCCTTCGCAGTCGGTTAAGAATGTGCCATCTGTTGGTTCCGAGGTGGTCTGCTAATTCGGTGGTTGTGGCTCCCTTGTAATGAAGAAGGTGGTCCACAATTTTGTGGTCGA
The DNA here is from genome assembly GCA_034660895.1 of Thermoproteota archaeon. Taxonomy (GTDB): domain Archaea; phylum Thermoproteota; class Bathyarchaeia; order Bathyarchaeales; family JAYEKF01; genus JAYEKF01. The sequence continues at coordinate 28,468 of JAYEKF010000043.1, forward strand.
TTTCGTCTGTGCAAAACGCGTGGGGGTTTATTTTGCTATGCTCGTAGGTGAGCATCCCAAGTTCAACGAGATGTCTTTTGATTTCCGAAAGTTCCTCTTCCAGTTTGCTGATTCTTTGTTCGAACGCAAAAATCTTGTCAGGTCGAGGGGTTTTCTGCAACTTTTCTATTACGGCGTCGCGGATGAAGCTGCTTCTTTTCCCTTCTGGGATGCGGAGGGCCATTTCTTTGTAAACTTCTTCGGGTATTTTGGCGGAAACTGTTACTAGTTTTTCCATAATGAGTTCCCGATAGTTAATTTAACGGTGAATGTAAAAATGTTTCAGCTAAAATCGGGAAAACTGGTGATAGTGGAGCAAATCTTTTAAAAACAGAACGTAACACTAAAGCGGAAACTATTTGGAGATAAAAAAGTGTCTGAAAAAACAACTGTTAGCGTGATTAAATGTGATGTAGGTTCATTAGCTGGGCATCATATAGTTCCGAAACCCCTCTTAGACATCGCTAAAAGAAAAATGAAAGAAGCGCAGGAAACTGGGCTTATTAACAGTTATTATGTTTTTCACGCAGGTGACGACCTTGAACTTCTCATGGTTCACCGCCGAGGAGAAGATAACCCTGAAATTCATGGGTTAGCTTGGGGCGCCTTCAAAGAAGCCGCCGACAAAGCCGCAGCGCTCAAACTGTATGGAGCAGGGCAGGATATTCTGAAGACAGCGTTTAGCGGAAACGTTCGAGGGATGGGACCCGGTGTAGCCGAAATGGAGTTTGAAGAACGTAAGTCCGATCCCATTGTGATTTTTGCTGCTGACAAGGCAAGCGGTGGAGCTTTTAATTATCCTTTATTCCGCATTTTTGCTGACCCAACCAGCACTGCAGGACTTGTGATTGATTCGAACATGGTTGGAGGCTTCAAATTTGAGGTTCTTGATGTGAAGGAAAACAAAAAAGTCGTTTTGAAATGTCCGGAGGAGATGTATCAGTTAATCGCGTTGATTGGAAGCTCTGAGCGTTACACTGTTTCACGTGTATGGAGAGCTGCAGACAACTTGATCTGCGCCGTGTCCAGCACAACAAGGCTTAGCTTAATCGCGGGAAAATACGTCGGAAAAGACGACCCAGCCTTGGTTGTGAGAGCTCAACATGGTTTACCCGCCCTCGGAGAAATCTTAGTGCCTTTCATGCACAGTTACTTCGTGGAAGGATGGATGCGCGGAAGCCATTGGGGACCGTTGATGCCCGTTGGACTAAAAAACAGCAAATGCACAGTGTTCGACGGTCCGCCCAGAATGGTGGGGCTAGGTTTTCAAGTGGCGAATGGAAAAATTGCAAGCGACGACAACGGCGAGCCTTTAGTGAGCGATTTGTTCGACGACCCGGCGTTCGATTTAGCTCGACGTGAAGCTATGGAATACGCAGTTGCTTTGCGACGTATGGGCGAGTTTGAGCCAGCCCGTTTGAGTATAGAAACCATGGAGTACACCACCTTGCCTAAGGTGTTGGAAAAGCTGAAAGACCGTTTTCAACCAGCCTAACTTCCCTTTTTTTTAAAAAATAATTTGTTTTGTTTGGTGTGGAGAAATATTTGAATACAAGGAGTTTTCATACCACTTACTATCTGAACGGAACGCTCTTGCTTTCGAAGTGACTTAAAATGAAAATTGCTGTGTTGGTGTACGAGTACCCACCAAAAATTGTGGGTGGCTTGGGAACTTACGCCGCTGAAATCACTAGGCAGTTCGTTTTGTTAGGCCATGACGTAAGCGTTTTCACTATGAACGATGATGAAAGAAGTCTTCCAACCCGAGAAATTTGGCGGGGTATTGAAATTCACCGTCCCCTCCACATTGACATATCAGATTCTCTACCTGATGTGGTTGCGGAAGACGTGAAAAAATGGGGTAGGGGCATACAACTGTTCTCCAAAATTCTTGTCTATAACTACTTAAGCGCCTCAAAGCTGGTTAACGAGCTTGTCAGAAAAGACGAGTTCAACTACGATATTGTGGTTGCCCACGACTGGCTGTCCGCAATCGCGGGTATGACGATAAAAAAGGAGCTAGGCTTACCGCTTGTTTTTCACGTGCACTCCACTGAAACCGGTCGTACATTGGGCAATGGATCATCGGTTGTAAGCAGCATTGAATCCCGAGCAGGAAGTATGGCGGACATGGTTGTCACGGTTTCTAATGCGATGAAGAACGAGCTGGTTCAGTTGGGCTTCCCAAATGAGAAGATTCAAGTGTGCTATAATGGGGTGGACCCGGAGAAATACAGTAAGGGTCAGGTGAGTGAAGAAAAAGTTAGGGAAGTGCGGGAAAGGTATGGGTTGAAGGATGATGATTTGATGGTGCTTTTCATTGGAAGACTTGTGTACATCAAGGGTGTGGACAAACTTTTGACGGCGATGCCCCGCGTTTTAAAACAGGTTCCAAACGCTAAGCTGGTGGTTGTTGGCTTAGGAGACATGCAAGAATACCTCGAGAAAATGGTTCAACGCCAAAAACTGGAAAACATCGTGAAATTCCGTTTCGAGTTCGTACCAGAGCAAGAACGGATCGCCCATTACGCCGCGTGTGATGTAGCTGTTTTTCCAAGCCTCTACGAACCATTCGGCATAGTCACGTTGGAAGCTATGTGTATGGAGAAACCTGTGGTTGTGGGCGCCAGCGGCGTCAGCGGGATGAGAGAAATTGTCGTCCCATGCGGTCAGGACCAATGTGGTTTCCATGTGAACCCAAATGACCCAGCAGACATCGCTTGGGGAATTGTCAACACTATCCAAAACTCCAAAACAAGAGAAAAACTTGGGGAAAACGGCAGAAAACGAGTTCTAGAAGAGTTCACTTGGTCTGCTGTGGCTAAAAGAACAATAGACCTTTACAAACAAGTTGCCAAAAGCTGATTGCCGCTTTCATTCTTTGCGGAAATGCTAAAAATTGCGCCGCCCATTTTCAATGTGTTGTAGGAATATCCATGTTAACTAATGAGCTTCGAAAGGACTACCTATTAAATCGGTGGGTTGTCATCGCAACAAAACGGAAGCGCCGCCCAACCGATTTTGCAAAAAAAACAAGAAGGGTGCAAGGGAAAGGTGTTTGCCCCCTTTGCCCAGGCTGTGAGGATAAGACCCCGCCAGCTGTTCTGGTGTATCTGCCGTCTAAAAATGGGGGGGTTCAAAAAGAGCGGGATCGAAACGGCTTTCGGCATAAAAACTGGCTGGTAAGATGCATTCCTAATTTATACCCAGCATTTTCTCCTCCCGCAGAAGGTGAAAACATGCAAGTTCAGGAAACTCCGGCGGCGGCGAAAGCTATAGGTTATCATGAGGTTTTAGTTGAATCACCTAACCACAATGAACATCCCGGGGTTGCACGAATTTCGCAATTAATCCATGTTGTCAACGCATGTCTCGACCGGTTGCAAAATCTCTCCGTCAAACCATGTGTGAAATATGTTTCTATTTTTAGAAATCACGGGTTGGAAGCAGGTGCCTCGCTTTCTCACGCCCACACCCAAATCATCGCGTTACCTTTCACTCCAGTAATTGTAGACAGCGAATTAAAAGAGAGCAGGGACTATTGGACGAAAAACAAGAAGTGTATATTCTGCGACATTTTGAAAAAAGAGAGAGACGGCCCCCGCTTTGTTTGGGAAAATGACAGTTTCATTGTTTTCGCTCCTTGGGCGAGTGTGCATCCCTTTGAATTCTGGATTTTTCCAAAGAAGCATGAATTAACGCCGCTTGGCATGTCCAAGCGTGAAATTGAATTCTTTGCTAGGACGTTGAGAATTTGCCTAGGCGGATTGAAATCTCTTTTGAACGATCCTCCCTACAATTTTGGTTTTCACATCGCACCAGTTGGGGACCGCCGTAAAGATTATCATTGGCATTTGGAGGTTTATCCTAAACTTGCAATTTGGGCTGGTTTTGAAAAGAGTACTGGTGTGTTCATTAACGTGGTTAAACCTGAGGACGCAGCTGTGGAATTGCGAAGGAGTGTCCTAGCAGAAGAAGAAAAATTGTCTAAAACTGCGGTAAGTTAACTGTAGAGCGTTAGTACTTTTCTGATTCCACTCTGTGTAAGATGGTACTTTTCTGTTTCCTCAACTTTGATTAGTTGAATGTACCCCAAATCCGTCAATCGTTGAAGGTGCACCCTCACCACCGGAGCGTCCATCTCCGTCCACTCGGAAATATCATTTAGGGATAATGACTTATCCGGCGTCGTTGCTCCAATATTATGTAGCATACAGAGAAAATGAAATTCCTCGGATAGGGAAGAACGGTGTGAAGAATCTGCTGAATTGGTCATTTCTTAGTTACTCTCCCACCGCCTCCTTATAAATATCAATGGTTCTATCCGCAATTGCTTGCCAACTATAGATTTTTTCCGCCTTTTCACGGGCATTTTGAGTTATCCACCTTGCGTGGTCTGGATCAGATAATACGTGGTCAACCCCCCAAGCGATAGATTCAGGGTTTCTCGGGTACACAAATACGCCCGTCCTATCGTGTTCTATCACTTCCGCTAAGCCGCCAACTTGACTAGCTACCACCGGCACACCTGCAGCCATTCCTTCCAAAGCGACTATGCCGAATGGTTCGTAAACAGAGGGAATCACTAGAACATCCGCACTGGTCATGAGCGCTGTTAACTCTTCGTCGGGGAGAAAACCAGTAAATTTGATTTTCCATTGATGACCGGTGGACCGGCTTACGCTTTCCAAATAGTCTCGCATCCATCCTTCTCCTACAAAAACGAATTTTGCTTGAGGGTAGCGGTCGGCGATAGCGGGAACCGCTCGAATCAAGTATTCTACGCCTTTCTGTGGAACCAACCGACCTACACAAAGGACCAGCTTTTCGTGGGACTGAACGCCGTAGCGACTTCTAACCGCTTGACGGTCTGTTGACATTTGAAATTTAGTTACATCAATCCCGTTTGGAATAACCTTCACTTTTTCTTCGGGGACGTGAAAATGTCCGCAAACTTCCCCTTTCATAGAGTTACTTGCCACAATTATCTTACCCGCTTCATACGTCGCCCACCATTCCATTCCATCAATAGTGTAGGAGTCGGGGCTGTGAAGGCTCGATCGACCGTGTTCAGTGCTGTGAACTGTAAGCACCATAGGCTTATTCATAAAATGCTTGAAAGAAATACCTGAAGGCGCCGTCAACCAGTCATGAACGTGAATGAGATCTAATTTAACCTGTTGACTTAGGTCAGAAAGTCCCTTTTCAAGGAAGTGATTAAACAGGAGAGCCCACGTGATGAAGTTTGGATGCCCCAACTCTATTGGGAAACGATGAACTTTAACTCCATCAATTTCTTCGTATCCGGGTGCGCCGGGAAAGCCCAAAGTGATTACGTGGACTTCGAATCCTTTATGTGCGAGTGCTTTAGCTAAACCGTGACAGTGCCGAGCGACTCCTCCCACGATTCGAGGTGGGAACTCCCAAGTTAATATGCCGATGTTCATTTGTCATACGTTTCGTTTTTGTACTAGTGTGTTTTTTAACCGTTTAAAATGTTACGAAGATTGTTTATACATGGTTGATGGTGAAGCCCTAAACTCCACCAGAGGTGAGGATGCTTTACCTTTCATTTTCTCCAACTCGCTTATTCTATCTCTTACAATTTTTAACACTCTCTCGCGAAGAGCTTCACCTTTCAGCTTCTCCTTTGATAAATTGAACATTCTATGCGCTAACACTTTTTCACCAACCACTTGACCAAGCCACCGGGCAAAATCTCCTCTTTCCACGTGAAACTGGATGGATTTCGCATTTACGGTTTTTAGAGCCAGCTTGAACTGATGCAAGCTGTAAACAGTCTGTTTAGTGGGGCGTGCGAACTCGTAGAAAAACGAAAATCCCTTGTTAGGTGGAAGTCTGCGTAAAGCCCATTTTGCAGCAAGTTCAGGTCTCTCTAACTCTTGCATTATTCTGGCTTCAAGGTCAGAGAGAATTCCGAAATAAATGGTGAAGGCTTCTATTGGACTGCCATACGGGTTAAAGTAGCTGTGGACATCCCCTGGACCAGCACCCTTCGTGCTCAGATAATACAAATGGTCACTCATCTGAAAGTACCGCCAAAGTTTGATTAAATCCGTGTCTCCTATCCCCTTTACTAAGGGCTCTAGCTCCCTCAAAAGGTCGTAGGAAACCATCTGCATTGGATTGCCCATCCACGCGGAGTGGTCTCGCTCCAAATCCGCCCAAGAAATAGTGTTATACTCAAACACGTTGATCTCTCCAACTGGACCGTGTCGACTGATGACTTCAGAGGGGGTACACCAGTTCAGATGCTTCCATTTAATCACTTCACTAGGCAACCATCTGAGAAAATCGTGTATTCCAGTTTCTGGCCAATGGTGTTCACCGAAGGTTTCGTAGTCAACGAAAATGTTAATCACATGACCTGGAGTGGCTGCTAACCAGCTGGCGTACTTTTCGGCGGTTAACGGCCATTCTTCCCACCATGTGGAAGAGAAACGGAAGCCTATGTCATCCGAGAGAGGGTAGTTGCGAAGCAAAACACGCAACGCTGAACCTTTGGCTTGATAAACATAGTTTGGGCTTCTCCAACCAAGAATCCTCTTAACTCCCTCGGTAACTATAGCCTTGTAGCCTAATCCCTCAACAGTTTTGGCAATAAGATTATTGTATAAGCACTCAGTGTTTTCAAAAACCTTTGGTTCACAACCAAACAAATTTTTCATAAGCTTTTGATGAGATTTTGTTTGTTCAACAAACTCCGACCTGTCGGTTCCGTATAAACTGGCAAGTGAGTGATAATATGGTTCACCTAGAAACTCCACACAACCAGTGCGGGCGAGCTGTTTAAAAGACTCCAAAAGTTCAGGACTCCAACGTTTACATTGCTCAATGAAAACGCCGGAAACGCCGAAACTTACTTTAAACTTTTTGTTTTCATTTCTAAACTGGTTTATCTGCTGTAAAATAATGTTGTTTGAGGGAAAGTAACATTTTCTAGCCGCTCTCTCAAAAATATGCCGGTTAAGTTTATGGTCAAAGTACAAGTCGAAAAGTTGTTCTTTTAATATGGATGGACTTCCAAGTAGGTCTGAATGGAAATTACGGTTTAATCTTAACGGTTGATGAACCTCAAATATGAGACAGATATCGGTCATGATGCAACTATTTCCTACCAGATTTGATAGCTTTAATGCCTTGAAAGCGTTTTTAAAACTTGTTGTTCACACGGCGGTCTTTCCAACATTATATCCTCCACAAACGCTCGCAGAGGCTCCGCAACACTCCAAGCTTGTGCAATGCACCCTCGAGGTGGATGAGGAGCGTCGGCGTCAAATATCTCACTAATCGTTCCAAGCCCGGCTTGAAAAATTTGTTTTTCGAAGAGAGGCTGTAAAAACTGTTTAAACGCAAATTTACGCCATTTCTCTTTATAGTCCTTAACTTTTAAGAAGGCGGTGATAAATGGTCCGAGAAGCCAAGGCCAAACGGTGCCGTTGTGATATGCTCTGTTACGGTGAGCCCAATCTCCCACGTATTTCTCTTTGTATCGCAGGTCGTTTTCAGCTAAGGTCTTTAATCCGTAGGCGCCCCAAAGCTTGCTCCAAACAATCTCTACAACCATTTTGCTTTTCGCTTTGTCTAGCATAGAGAAATCCAGTGCAACCGCAACCAGCTGATTCGGTCTCAATGAAGAATCACGTTGTTCCGCCTGCACCACGTCAAACAAGCAGCCTTCTTGATGGTTCCAAAACTTTTTCAGAAAGCTTTCCCTAGTTTTCTCAGCCATTTGGAAATATTTTTCAGCTTCCTCTGTTTGACGGAAACGTTTCGCAAGAATAGTCATAATTTTTAGAGCATTATACCATAACGCCTGAACTTCCACAGCTTTTCCACTTCTAGGCGTAACCGGTTGACCGTTCACAACCGCATCCATCCAAGTGAGCTGAGGCCCGTGTGTGATTAAGCCGTCTTCATCTAAGCGTATGTGGTTTAGGGTTCCTTCCGCATGGTGATTAACTATAGACTTCAGCGTGTTCCACAATTCTTGTCGCACGAATTTCCAGTCACCCGTGTACTTAAGAAATTGGAGAACCGCGTTGAAATACCAAAGCGTGGCGTCCACCGTGTTGTAGGCTGGTTTGTCTCCGGAACGGTTCGGAAACCGGTTTGGGATGACGCCTTTACGGCAATAATATTTGAAAGTCAAGAGAATTCCCTTTGCATCTTCAAATCTTCCTGTAATAAGCGTTAACCCCGGCAAGGAAATCAGTGCATCCCGCCCCCAATCTTCGAACCAATGGTAGCCAGCAATCACTGAGGCTGTTTTAGTGGATTCCCGACGGACAATAAACGGATCTGTAGCTAGAACCAGCCACTTTAACCAATCGTTCATCACAATCTTCTTGTGTTGTTTTCGAAACCTCACCAGCATGCTTTTTTGTCGTTCAATTTGGCTGTGAAGAAAAAAATTAATGTTTTTCAGCTCCTCAGTCAAAGAGGAGAAGGTTGCCTCTGTCTCTTTTTCTTTTCTTCCCGCAACAGCAACAATAAAAAATTTCTTCTTCTGGCTTGCAGTTATGTCAACCTCGAACTTTCCTAGTTGGAAACTGTCGTCAAAGCAGCTTTCACCTAACGAATTGTCCACTCGAAAATTGATGTTTTCAACCCATTTGCCTTTGTCTTGCTGGTATTTTCCATGACTTGAAGAAAGGAGAAGAGTGGTTTGCGGCGCATCCAATTGAACGGTTACGCCTTTTTGATAGGGTTTTTGGATGAGACTCCACGTAACATCTTGTTTACTTGTGACCGAGTGAAAATGTCGAAAGTTGATAAGAGGAAATACATGTATGGATATGTCTTTTTGTTGAGGGTTTAAGAATTCGTAAACAACTACAACCGCGTTCTTTCTGTAAGGCATAAAAATGGTTTTATGTGCCTCAACGTTTTGCAGTACGTACTTGTACGTTGGAAAAGGGTCAACCCAAAAGTCCTGAAGAAAACAGTAACCTTTCGGATGAATGCTCTGCTTAAATTCGTTTGAGCCGAGTGAATACGTGTTGTTTTCAACTTTTACTTCTTCGTCCAGTTTAGTGAGGAAAACTGTGCGGTTTACTGGTGGATTAAGTGCGGCGACCAGAAGACCATGATATTTTCGTGTGTTTATCCCTAACGCTGTGGAAGAGGCGTATCCGCCGAGTCCGTTGGTGACAAGCCACTCCATCTGAATTGCTCTGTTAAATTTTGAAAGAACATGGCGGTCCAAGTGAATTTTCGGCAGGTTTACACTCATTTCTGGTCATCTAAAACGTTAAAGCATTAGTTTTGCAACGTTTTTACCTTTGTTTACGTGAAAGAAATTAGCCACTGGATTGCATTTCGTCCGCATCAACAATGCATGGGGACATTTTAAGGTGAGTTCTGTTAAGGTTTCGGCGTATCCCATTCCTTTCGCTATTACCAAGTCAACGGAGTTGTAAACGTTTAGAAATTCGTTAGAGCATTCGTTAGGGAGTAAACCAACAGCGTCGGCTCCAGTAGTAATTAACCTGTCAGCAATTTTATCCATTCCAACAAATTTTGCATCTTCCACGGTTGCGTCATTAAGCACAGGTCCACCTTTCACCGCAACGGTCACGTGTTTACCCAAATTTTTTAGTTGTTGAATTAACAGCGTGTCGAATGCGATTTCACCGGCGTTGTCGGTTAAGTAAAGAACTTTGTGTGCTTTTTGTGCGGCTTTAAAGATTTTTTGGATTTCGTCGATGGCTAAGTCTTTTTCAGCGTTTTGCATGAGCGTTTCGAGTTCGTTGAATGGAACTGTGTGGTTTGGTATGTGGAATTCTATTATATTACCCACAATTGCGCATAAGCATGCTTTTCGGAACTTAGATTCTGCTGAGTTTTGGTTTGAAACGATTTTCTTGGCTGATGGAAAGATTTTAAGGGCTTTTTTGTTGCTTTCCTCTTTCGCTTTTTTGTACGGATCTGAGTTGCCTGTTATCCTCTTGATGATTCGGTCTCTTTCGGTTCCCAAATAGGCTGGCACCGCTGTGGATGTGAATTCCTGGCTTAAAAATTTTAGAAGAGCCTGAATCGTTTTGAATTGAACCTCCCGGTCTTTTGTGGCTTGTTGGGTTTCTTTTTGACCGCGGCTTATGAGGCATAAAATGCATTCTGGTTGTACTTTCATCGTTCAGCCTCTACGGCTTCTGCGAATTGAAGCATGATTTTGTAGGAGTTTTTGGCTTTCACTATTCCGCTTGCAACTAGGATGCCTTGTGTTCCAAGTTTTATGGCTGCAGCTACGTCTTCTGGTTTTGTTATACCTGCTCCGCAGAGAATTTTTTGTTTTGGATTGACTTTTTCTACAAGTTTGATTGTGTCTGTGATTGTTTCCGGCTGGGCCTTTGAAACAGGTATACCTGTTCCTATCAGTTCAGGTGGTTCTATAGCTATCATGTCTGGCTTAAGTGCGGCGACGGCTTGGCTTGTTTGCGGTGTGTTTGCGCAGACACATGTAACAAGTTTATTTTGTTTTGCAAGTTGTATAACTGTGTAGACGTCGGTGAGTTTTAATTGATGTTCTGAGTGGTTGATGAGCGTCCCAGCTGCTCCTGCTTGTTTTACAGCTTGTGGTGTTGTGTACCCTGTGTTTTTACCCGGCGTTATTGGGTCTACGTGTTGGGCGAAGATTGGAACGTTTGTGTTTTCGGTTAAATGGTGGATTTGTGTGGTTTGTGGAGCTACAGCTATGCATATACCTGTTTTTCGGCTGACTTTCTCTGCTTGTTTTGCTAATTTCATAGCGTCTTTTGGCTTTGTGGTTTGCGGATAGGTTTTTGTGTTTATAATTATTATTGGGTAAGTGATTTTTGTCATGCTGTGTTGTTGTGTTTGTTTTTGGTTTATGTTTGTTTTGGTATGTGTTTGTGTGCGCCTTAATCTTTAGAAGAGAGGCAAATAGGGTTGGTTGATGGTTTGTGGAGTTTGTTGGTTTGGTTGAGCTATGTTTGTTTCTTTTTATATTAGCTGATAGATTAAGTGAGTTTTGATGAATTAGTTAGTGGTGTATCAGTTGGGTGGAACTCGAAATCGCCACTTGTTTTTTTTGTTTCAAGATGTCGTTTAGGATGAGGTTGATGTTTCTGAGGGTAGTTGGAGGAATAGTTTTCTGTATGGTTGCATATTCTTCTTATTGTGTGCGCAGTGTGTTTAGGTTGGTTGTTTCTAACTGAGATTTCGGGTTCAGAATTGTTAAATGTTTGTTCTAATTGTTTGAAAGATGTGGTTAAGTGAGAATTGATGGTGGGTTGTTTGGAATGGTGAGTTTGACGTTTTATGGTGGGGTGGATGAGATTGGTGGAAACAAGGTTTTGTTGGAAGATGGCGGTGTCAGAGTTTTCTTGGATTTCGGTCAGTCTTTCACATTAGGGTGTGATTTTTTTACGGGTTGGTTGTCTCCTAGAGGCATCAACGGTTTGGGGGATTATTTTGAGTTTGGTTTGCTGCCGAAGTTGAAGGGTTTGTATGCGGAGGAGCAGCTACAGTTTACGGATGTTCCTTATGTTAAGCCGAGGTTTGACGGTGTGTTTTTGTCTCACGCTCACTTTGACCATGTGAACCACATTCAGTTTTTACACCCGGAGATTCCGGTGTATCTTGGTGTGGGCACCAAATTGTTTTTGGAGGCTATGGAGAAGACTAGTGGTTTCTGCAGTTATGGGGAGCACAGGTATCGGACGTTTCGAACTGGACACAAAATCGAGGTTGGTGATGTGGTGGTGGAGCCTGTTCATGTTGATCATTCGATTCCTGCTGCTTACGGCTTTTTAATTCACACGTGTGAAGGCACAATTGTGTACACTGGGGATCTTAGGGCTCATGGTCCTAGAAGGGATATGACTGAGGAGTTTGCAGATAAAGCGCGTGGGTGTGAGCCTGTGGCTCTGATATGTGAAGGTACTAGAATGGTTGAGAAGGAAAAGCGGAAGAACTATTCTGAACGGCAGGTTAAACGGCTGAGCGGCAAAGTTGTTTCTTCAACCAGTAAGATCGTGTTTGTTACGCGTTACAGTCGGGATACGGACCGGTTTAGAAGCTTTTATAATGTGGCTAAAAATAACGGTAGAAAAATTGTGGTTTCTCCGAAAACCGCTTATCTACTAAGCAAACTTGTGGAGGACAGACGTCTTGATCTTCCTGATCCATTGAAGGACAAAAACGTTCTGGTTTATTATAAACGGAAAAAATCTGGAAGGTTCGATGAAAAGGACTATTATGTTTGGGAGCGGGGGTTCATGGATAAAATGGTGACCTTTAAGTTTGTGCACAAAAATCAGAGCAAGCTGGTTATGGACTTGGATTTCAATCAGTTTACAGAATTGATTGACATTAAACCGAGTTCAGGCAGCCATTTTATTCACAGCATGAGTGAACCTTTCAGCGAGGAAGACGTTGAAGATCAAGTTATGCATAACTGGCTGGACCATTTTGGAATTCGGTTTCATCAACTTCACGCTTCTGGACACATGAACAGGCAACAATTAACGGATCTGATAAATTACATCAAGCCGAAACGAATTTTTCCGATACACACGGAAAACCAGCAATTGTTCAAGAAGATAAGCAATAACGTTCAGATGATTAAGTACGGAAGAGAGTATACGTTATGATGAGCTGGGTATGTTACCGTTAGACTTCTTCTGCTTCCACGTGTCTAGCATCCGCAACTTCTAGAGACATTGAAACGTTCTTTAAGTACTGCTCTATGTAACAAAAATGATAAATAAAGCTGCTTTCTCATTTTTATCTATGTGAATTGTTTAGGGAGGTGAATGTATGAGTGTTGTGAAGATTATAGAGCTTGTTGGTTCTTCTGCTGAGGGGTGGCAAGAGGCCGCCGAAAACGCCTTAGTGGAAGCCGCTAAAACGGTGAGAAACATTGTTGGAATGGACGTGGTCGGCTGGACCGCGAAGGTTGAGAAAAACAAAATCATTTTCTACCGGGCTAACGTCAAAATAGCTTTCATCGCTGAAAGACCATAAATTTAGGATGAGTTTCCTTTAAACAAGGGTCTACCTCGTTTTTGTTTACCGCGCGCATCAAACTAGACGCGCATGAATAGTTTCAGATACGTCCGCTTCTCTCTATAGTTTTTCGCATGGTTATGGCGAATACTTTCATTCATCTCTCTCCGCTCTATACGTTGTCGTTGCTTCGGAGGCTTTAAAAACGTCGGGATCTGCCCGCTTAAATGGTGTGCATTTTGCTCAGGAACGGTCTGATGCGCATGCATCGGCTGGGTGTCGTTCAACCGAGGATTTTAAAAATATACAACATCCCTTGAAGTTTGGGAGCAGCGGCGGATGTGTTGATCGTAATCCAGATAGGCTTCTAGGTGTAGAGTGTAAGGTGTGCCGGGGTGGTTTGGTTGCTTCAGCTACGGTATGATGGGGGAAGCTTGGTCGTCAAGGGGGAGGTTGCCACCCCCTATGGAATGTGGGATCCCAGAGTGGAGGCCTACCGAGCTATGGCTATCCACTACTCAGACATCTTGGAATACCTAGACCGAAGCGAAATTCTTTATTGGGATAGGGTTCCAGACCCTCCACCATGCCCTACACTCCGGTGTGGTGTGGAGCTCCGCAGTTACCAGCAGAAGGCTCTGAACGCTTGGTTGGACGCCGGCGGGAGGGGTGTGATCGTTTTACCCACCGGAGCTGGGAAGACCTACATAGCCTTGAAGGCTATGGAAGAATTGAATGTGGCCACTCTGGTGGTGGTTCCCACTTTGGATTTGGTTACGCAGTGGAGGGAACAGCTGGAGCATCAATTTGGGGTTGAGGTAGGGGTTTATGGTGGAGGAGAAAGTGTTCTCAAAGCTTTAACTGTGGCTACCTACGATTCAGCTTACATCAGAGCTCCGCAGCTGGGAAACAAGTTTCTGCTTGTGATTTTTGATGAAGTGCATCATCTACCTGCCCCCAGCTACAGCCAGATAGCTGAGATGTACATTGCGCCCTACCGGATGGGGCTCACAGCCACCTATGAGCGGGAGGATGAGAGGCATCGGCAGCTGCCTGGACTAGTGGGAGGAAGAGTTTATCAGTTGGGTGTCGACGCCCTAGCCGGGACGCACCTGTCGCCTTACACCCATGAGAAGGTTTTTGTAGACCTCACTCCGCAAGAACAAGAAGTGTACGAGAGAGAGTACAGCGTCTTCACCAGCTATTTGAAGCGTAAAAACATTAGCCTCAGGAGCCCAGAGGACTTTCAGAGGTTTATCATGCATACTGGGGTAGACCCTGAGGCTAGGAACGCCCTTTTAGCCCGGAACACAGCGGTGAAGATCGCCCTCAACAGCACCGCCAAGATCAACCGCTTAGCGGAACTGCTGCAAACCCACCGGGAGGAAAAAACCCTTATTTTCACCAGACATAACCAGCTGGTGTACCGCATAAGCCGACGCTTCTTGATACCAGCTATCACCCACCAGACACCTCGAGAGGAACGGAAAGAGATTCTGGACAGGTTTAAGGCTGGAAGATACAGAGTGATAGTTACCAGCCAAGTGTTGGATGAGGGGGTGGATGTGCCAGACGCCACCGTAGGCTTGATTTTAAGCGGCACAGGAAGCAGCAGAGAGTACATTCAAAGGCTGGGAAGGATACTCAGGAAGAGGGAAGGGAAACAGGCTAGGCTCATTGAGATAGTGTCACGAGAAACGGTGGAGACCAGAATAAGCCAGAGAAGACACAGGTGATGTAAGGAGGGAAGTGGTTTTGCTACCCAGCAGCTTGCTTATA
>JAYEKF010000044.1:0-43032 GCA_034660895.1 Thermoproteota archaeon
AGTAAGCGTTGAGAGAAGTGTCTTAGTTGTTGGCGGCGGAATTGCTGGAATACAAGCTTCGCTGGATTTAGCTAACGCTGGATTCAAAGTTTACCTTGTGGAGAAAGCACCTAGCATAGGTGGACGCATGGCGCAGTTGGACAAGACTTTTCCAACGCTTGATTGTAGTGCGTGTATATTAACACCGAAAATGGTTGACGTAGCTAAGCATCCAAACATAAAACTGTTGACAAATGCTGAAGCCGTGAATGTGAAGGGGTTTGTTGGAAATTATGAAGCCTCGATTCTAAAGAAGCCTAGATATGTAGATGAGGATAAATGTGTAGGCTGTGAGCTCTGCACAAAAGCATGCCCAGTTAAAGTCCCAGATAAGTTTAATGAAAGTTTAAGCCAAACACGTGCAATATCCATTTATTCGCCACATGCAGTGCCAAAGGTTGCCGTAATAAACCCGAACTACTGCTTAAGGTTGAAGTATGATAAAGATGTATGCGGCAAATGCCTAGAAATATGCGATGCAAAAGCCATAAACTTTGAACAACAACCAGAAACAATCCAGCTTAAAGTAGGCGCAGCAGTCATAACGGTAGGCTCAGAAGTTTTTGACGCTTCCAAAATGCCGGAGTTTGGTTACGGACGCTTCCAAAATGTTATATCAAATATCGAGTTCGAAAGGATTTCAGACGCATCTGGACCGACTGGCGGAAAGATTCTTTGCCCAAAAAACGGCGAACCACCTAAAACTATAGTTTTTATCCAATGTGTTGGTTCTCGGGACAAGCGGTTCCACGAATATTGCTGCCGTGTCGGATGCATGATTAGCTTAAAACAAGCAATTCTTGTTCGTGAAAAGCTTGGCAAAAACGTGAACATCCACATCTGTTTTAATGATCTCCGAGCTTTTGGCAAAGGTTATGAGGAATTTTATAGACGGGCAAGAGATCTACAAATCAACTTTATTGCTGGATTGCCATCTGAAATTCGCAGCGTTGCGGATGGTTCACTTTACTTTGACGTTTACGACAGAGGAACAAACAAGCTTTTGGAAATGCATTCAGACCTAATCGTGCTGGCAAACGGGCTTGTTCCAAGCAGCGACCTTGGGAAAATCAGTGAATTGTTCCATGTTTCAAGAAGCATAGACGGTTTTCTGTTAGAAGCACATCCGAAGCTGAGGCCGCTTGAAAGTCCCACAGCAGGGGTTTTTCTTGCAGGTGTATGTCAAGGACCCAAGGATATCCCAGATACTGTAGCGCAGGCAAGTGGGGCAGCGGCAAAAGTCATAGACCTGTTGTGGAGTGGTGAAATTGAGCTTGAGCCTTTGAAAGCTGTGGTGAACAAAGACTTGTGCAGTGGATGTAGAATTTGCGAGTATGTTTGTCCATATGTTGCAATAGAGATGAAAACCGAAATTGTAGGCGGCATTGAAAGGCTTAGAGCCGAGGTTGTTGAAGCCATGTGCCAAGGCTGTGGCTTATGTGGCTCAGCATGCCCAGCCAACGCTATTAAAATGCAACATTACACCGACGAACAAGTTTTAGCTCAGGTCCACGCAGCGTTCACTGCGAAGCAGGAGAGTAGCTAAATGGGTTTGGTTGATTTGATGTCCATGGCTAAACCGAATGAGGAATCGCGAACGAAGATTTTGGTGAAACTGGGTAGAAACGAGTTTATGGACTGTTTTCAATGTTTGAAGTGCACTAGCGGATGCACGGCTTTGAAGCTTTTAGAGTTGAAGCCTCATGAGATAATGAAACTTGTTAGGTTAGGCTTTGTAGATGAGCTCGCCGCCTCAGAAATAATTTGGACCTGTGCAACATGCTTAAAATGTACGCAGCGATGTCCGCAGAAAGCGTCGCCATACCATGTAATAATGGCTTTACGAAACCTCGCTGTGGAACGTGAAGCTAAAGTGCCGGAAGCTTACTTAAAGGGTATTTCACAAATACTTGAAAACGGGCTAACACAGACAATTCAGAAGGTTACAACGCGCAAAATGGAAACCTTCGACCGTGCAAATCTCAAATTACCGGAAATTCCTGCTCCAAAAGAAAGTTTTCAGACAGTTTTCTTAAAAGCTTTGGAGGAAAAACAGGAATGAAGATCGCCGTTTTCTGGGGATGCCGTATATTAACAAGCCAATATGCTTATGAAATGTCTGTCCGCCAAGTTTTCCCAAAGCTTGGAATCGAACTTGTTGATTTGCGAGAAGCCACATGTTGCGGTGATCCTGTTAAAAGTATTAACATTTTTGCAGCGGACTATTTAGCAGTTAGAACCCTAGCCTTAGCAAATTTAACTGGATTAACGGATTTGCTTATTCCTTGCAACCGTTGCCACTTCACGATTTCCGAGGCAAAACATAAAATGAAAACAAACGAAAAACTTCGCTTAAAAATAAGTAAGCTTTTGAACGCAGAGGGGTTAGAATATAATTCGAACATTAAAATTTGGCATGTAATCGACTTGCTGCATGATGCAGTAGGCTTAGAAAAAATTAAAGAAATAGTGAAAAAACCGTTTAAAGGCTTAAAATTAGCTAGTCATACGGGTTGCCAGATTATTCGTTACAGCGACCTTGGACGAGTCGATGATGCAGAGGATCCGCGAAAACTTGATGAATTAATTAATGTGCTCAGCGCAGAAACTGTTGATTATTCGGAGAAACTGGATTGTTGCGGTGCAATGTTGACTTATTCGCATCAGGATGCAGCTCTTTCTTTAGCTGGTTCAAAGATTAAGGCTCTGCAGGATTCGGCTGCAGACGGTCTAGTGGTTTCTTGTCCAGCATGCCAAATGATGTTCGACTCTGAACAGAAGGATGCTGGAACGGTAGTGGGAGCCAAACTTAACCTTCCAGTCTTATACTATACGCAGTTGCTTGGGTTAGCCTTAAACATGGAAGAAGAGAAACTTGGTTTGCACTTGAACCAAAGCCCGGTTAATCAACTTCTAACGAGAATTTCAGCTTAATGTTTGGGAAAAAGTAGAATATACAGAGAGTTGAAATACCAAACGTTTCGAAGATATGAGTAAAATGCCACCTCTTGGACAAAATACTTATAGATAGAACAGTTGCTACACTAGTCCAAATGGATGGAAAAACAATGGTGTTTGATTTTACGGAAACCGAGAATCAGAAACTCATGATAAAAAGTGTTAGGGAATGGTGCGAAAGACACCTAACGTTTGAACGAGTTAGAGAAATGGACGACAAAGGACATCCTTTTCCCAAAGATGTTGTTGAGGGGTTATGCGGCTTAGGTGTTGTCATGGGAACGGTTCCAGTGGAACATGGTGGTTCTGGCATTGATTGGCTGACTCAAAGCATGATCTCTGAGGTTATAGGATATTACGATCCAACCATTGCTACTGCAGCGGGTCTTATGGCTGTTGAAACTGGCTGGGGATTCACTCTCGATAGGTATTGCAGCGAAACTGTTAGAGAGAAATATGTAAAACCAGCAATCAAGGGTGAAAAATTCGTTGGCATAGCAACTACGGAGCCTGGAGGGGGATCAGATGTCGCAGCGTTCAAGTCAACAGCCAAAAAAGACGGAGAGGAGTGGATCATCAACGGAGAGAAAACGTTCATCAGCGGTACAGAAGAATGTGAGAAGTGGGGAGGTGGTTACTGGATTAACGTAAGAACTGGCCCAGCACCGCCAAAAACCCCTCACAGAAACATGACTTCTTTCTTCCTGCCGATAGATGCTGAAGGCGTAGAGGTGCAAGAACCGTACAGAGATGCGGGTAGAATGGCCCTTTCCACCGGCGGGTTCAAAATGGAGGACGTGAGGCTTCCAGACGAGTACAGGTTGGGAGAGGAGGGAAAAGGCTTCTATTACACCATGGAAGGATTTGATAACGCCCGAATGATGATAGGAGCCAGTTGTGTAGGGATCATTCAACGCATAATCGATGAAGCGGTACCTTACATACAAGAAAGAAAAACTTTTGGACGACCTCTCGCTAAGTACGAAGCAATCCAGTTTGAACTGGCTGAATTATATCGAGAAATGGAGGCATTAAAACTGATGACTCGAAAAACAACATGGATGCAAGACATAAGATACGGGGAGGAAGGGATGCCTGAAAAAACTTCGGAGGCTAAAACCTTCAAGCCGACTGAAGTGGCTAACTGGATATCCATGATTAAATGGAAAGGCCCGTCTCTCGCTTTGGAAGCCGCGAAAAAAGCAATGATCTGGTTTGGAGCAGCAGGGTACACTAAAGAATACATTTTCGAATCCGCGTGGCGTGGCGTAATGTCTTACGTTGTAGGAGCCGAAGGAGGATTAAACATTCAGAAGATAGTCGTTGCGAGAGAACTCCTCGGAAGAGACTATGTTCCCTACAAGTAACCCTCATTCCTTTTTTTATTTCTATGAAACGGTGGAACTAATATTGGATGGGCAGCTATGACGAAAACGGGCGCCTACTTCTGGCTTGGAGACCAAGCTTGCGCAGAAGCAGCTATAGCAGCTGGATGCCGTTTTTTTGCTGGATACCCGATCACTCCAGCAAGCGAAATAGCCGAGCATCTCGCAAAAAGGCTTCCGCAAGAGGGCGGTATAGCGATTCAAATGGAAGATGAAATGGCTTCGATTGCGGCTGTTATAGGCGCCAGCTGGGCTGGAACGAAAGCCATGACAGCCACATCTGGACCCGGCTTCAGCTTAATGCAGGAGCTTATTGGTTATGCTTTCATGACTGAGACACCTTGCGTCGTCGTTGATGTGCAACGTGTCGGGCCGAGCACTGGACAGGCGACGAAGTGCGGTCAGGGAGACGTAATGCAGTCTAGGTGGGGAACTCATGGCGACTACATGTCTATTGTCTTATCGCCGAATTCTGTGCAGGAAATGTTTGAGCTTACAGTACAAGCCTTTAATCTTGCGGAAACCTACCGGACGCCGGTTGTCTTACTTGCGGATGGGTTAATAGCTCATATGAGGGCGCCTGTTGAAATACCGCCGCTGGATAAGATAGAGGTTGTAGACCGCAAAAAGCCAAATCCGGGAGAAAACCAGTTCTTCGGACCTGATGAGGTTCCGCCAATGCCTTCTCTCGGCGAAGGCTACAACGTACCTGTTACTGGTTCAACTCACGACGAAAGGGGGATACGATTCACGGCTGACCCACAAGTGCATCGTAGGCTTGTTGAAAGGCTCATGCGGAAAATAAGCAGGAACGCGAGCCGAATTATAGACGTGGAAGCTTACAACGTGCAAGGCTGCGATGTCGGCTTAGTTTCTTTCGGTTGCACTTCTCGTAGCGTATACGAGGCGGTGAAAACTGCAGAGGAAGAGGGAATAAACGTTGGATACGCCCGACTGAGGACTATGTGGCCTTTCCCGGAGAAAATAGTAGCTGCTATGGCTCAGCACGCCAGAGCTATAATTGTTCCGGAAATGAATTTGAAGCAGCTCTTCTACGAGGTGCAGAGAGCCGTGAACGGCTTAACCCAAGTAGTTCCCCTTAACAAGATTGGAGGTGGAGAGCTTTTCACGCCAGAAGAGCTGCTTTCTGAAATTAGGAGGTGGCGGTGTTAACCGAGGCTTTTTCTGTTAAACGTTACATGAGAGACTTAAAGCTTCCTTTCTGTCCCGGATGTGGATGCTTCACAATTATAAACTCCTTTCTACGATCAGTTCACGAACTAGGATACGAAGACCTCAGCAGATTCGTTTTCTGCAGCGGAATAGGCTGCGCAGCTTGGATTCCCTCACCATATTTCAAAGCAGACTCCATCCATACGCCGCATGGTAGAAGCATACCAGTTGCAACTGGCATAAAGCTAATGCGTCCTAACCTCAACATGGTCGTTTTCGGTGGAGACGGCGATATAGCCGGCATAGGCCTAAGCCACCTCATTCACGCAGCTAGGAGAAACCTCGATATCACAGTTATAATGGTGAATAACATGGTATATGGGATGACTGGCGGACAAGTAGCGCCCACAACCCCTTTTAAGACGAAGACTACAACAACGCCTTACGGAAGCTTCGAACATCCGTTAGACGTAACCCGTCTTGTTGCAGCTGCCGGCGCAAGCTACGCGGCTAGATGGACAACAGCCAACGCTAAAGAGCTTACGGAAGCTTTTAAAAGTGCTGTTTCAACGAAGGGTTTCGCCTTCGTTGAGGTTGTAAGCCAGTGTCCAACAGCGTTTGGTAGGACAGCCGGGTTTAAAGATGCAGCTGAAATTCTTCGGTGGTTCAGAGAAAACTCGGTTCAGCTTAAGGAATCTGATAAATTGAGTGAAGAGGAATTGGCTGGAAAGATAGTTGTTGGTGAGTTTGTGCGTAGAGAGTTGCCGACGCTTACAGAAAATGTTTACGCAGTTTTAAAGGAGGCTAAAAAACATGCGGAAACAAGTTGAAATTAGGATTGCTGGGCTTGGCGGTCAAGGAGCAGTTTTGGCTGGTCAAATTCTCGGTAGAGCGGCTGTTTACGATGAGAAGATGGCTGTTCAAACCCAGAGTTACGGAGCTGAAGCAAGAGGGACGGCAGCTAAAAGCGAAGTCATAATTTCCAATGGAAAAATATTGTTCCCAATAGTTAGGAAATGCGACGTACTTGTAACCATGAGCCAAGCTGCCCTAGACGTCTACGTAAAAGACTTGAGGGAAAACGGAATTCTTATATTGGAAGAGAATTTGGTCCCGCATGCTCCAGAAGTTAAAGCTAAGGTTTTCAAAATCCCTGCTACAAAGGTTGCAGAAAAAGAACTACAATCTAAAATGTATGCTAACATTGTCATGCTCGGAGCTTTAACAAAAATAACGCAGATAACAAGCGAAAAAGCTACTAAGAAAGCGATAGTTGACAGCGTTCCACCAGCAACAAAAGAAAACAACTTAAAAGCCTTCAAAATAGGTCTCGAACTTGCAAAATGAAGTCTCCTTTAACATCCATTAGAACCTCAACGAAAAACTTTTAGTTAACATTTGTAAAGCGGTTTTGGCACAATAATTGGTTTTAAATGGTTTCTGTTCCTTTTTTATGATTTGGGGGCAGTTTTTGCCAGTTTTGCGGTATGGTTTTAGATGAGAAAGAAGCTGTTCGGATGATAGAGTCAGAGAAGAAAAAACAAGAAGTTCACGATATAATGGACAAGTTGTTACAAGACCCAAAAGTCAGGAAAATACTGAAGGAAAAAATGAAAAAGTATCTGGACACCCGAAAGCAACTAACTAATCCACTTCTCCAAAGACGTTTTGGTTCATTGAAAATTTTCAGGGGGAAAGCGAAGATACTTCTATAAAAACGTTCCGTAAAACTTTAGAGAATCACTTCTTAGTTAAAGCTTGGAATAAACGAAAAGCCAAAGGTAAATTCTTTGGAGGCGTGTCACCGCCTAGCCCCAACTGAAGGGTAGAAAGAGAACTTAAAAAATAAGGAGATGGAAAATGAAGGTTTCAAAGGAGTGGTTGCTCGTTGCTTTAGCGTTATCTCTCGGTTTTGTGTATGGAGCTGTTTCATTCTTCTCTAGAATCTTTTTCCTCGCAGATATTCAGTTTATTCTAATTCTTGTATTAGTGAGATTTGCAGTTGACCCCTTCCTCATGTTCACGGTTTTCTACGTTTATGGGAGAAAAGTGGATTTGAAAGCGAGGCTGACCACCATGATAGTGTTGTTGTTCACCGGTTTATATGTTGGAAACTTTTTGGGGAACATCGTTACGTTTCCAGTCGTCACGCACTTGCGACACTCCCCCAGCTTCCTTTCGATAGTTTTTCGAGGTTTGTTTCCAACCGTAATCATGAGTCCTTTCTTTGTCGCCTTATCCGCCTCAGCTATAGCTTACATAAGAAACACTAAAACCTCAAGTGAAAAGGGGAAAGCATGAACCATACGGAAGCCAACGCTGAACTTGTGTTGGAGGCGTGTCACCGCCTAGCCCATAGTGAAGGGTAGAAAGAGAACCTAAGTAAAATTGGAAAGAAAATGAGAAAAGTTGAATGGAACCGGAAAACGATATCTGTTGTTTTGTTAGCGGTGGTTCTACCAGTAAGCCTTACAGTAGCGTTTCAACTGTTTGGAAGAGGAACCAAGATAGCTGAGAACACAACCTTGGAACCCGTACAATGGTCTTTTCAGAGACCGAATCAGTATGTTTCCATAGGAGACCTGCTTAACGCCTCCTACGCTGACGATGGCTTGTCAGCAACATTCCATATGATACTTGCGGATTATCTCCCAAGAGTTGGCTCGCTTCACTATGATACTGTACGAATACGCATCAAAACGAACGCAACAACTGACCTGAACGGTTACATAGAGAGCGTTAACGTTCTCTTCCAGGAAGAACGGTCAGCATCTAGGGTAAGTCTACAGGAGACGGATTTTGATTTCCAGAATCTTTCTTTGGTGGATAAAGCAGAAGGGATTAACGGGGCTTCTATGAGGTTGGATGGAGTGAACAATCCAAGTAAGGTTGCCCTTTCAGCGGTAGCGCTATGGAAGCTTCTTACTCTAAACACGCAGTCGCACCAGATGGAAGTAGCCTACGAAATCGTCTACTACAACGGAACAGCCTACAACAGAGTGGTTCAACCATTCCAACTCAACATCTTAGGTGCAGAAGAATGAAAATCAAAAGAAAACTTCCTGACAAGAAAAATTCTCTTGGCAACCGTTATAGTTGCAATGTTGCTGTTATCCAGTGTTCCTCCAGCGTTCGCCTCGAGCAATTGGTCAAAACCAAGACCCTCCGAATACACCGTTTACAATGAGACCATTGGAAACGCAGATAGTAATAGTAAGTGCTCAGTAGGTTTAGGCGTGGAGATATCTGATTATATCCCAAGCACTGAGATTATAGATTATGACACGCTTCGCTTGAGAATAATCACTTCTGCGAACACTAGGAAATCAATTGAATATGGCTGTGGGCTGTCTTTGATGAGGGAGTATGAATGGTATAACGTTTCTACCCCGACGAATATTAATGGCGATAATGACGGTGAGTGGCGTGACATGTTCACCTTCCTCTACTACGGCGTTGAATATCACAAAGTTTGGGTTTGCAGCAACGGCTTTCTCTGTTTGAACAAAACCTGCACCAGCCCCAACCCGCAAAGCATCCCGAATACAGGGGAGCCCAACCCAGTTATCGCAGCGTTCTGGAGAGACCTTCACCCCGAAGAGGGAGGCAACATCACCTACGGTTTCGTTGACTATGACAACTATTTTGTTGTAAGTTGGAATGGGGTTCCCGACGACGATGATGTCCCTCAAACGTTCCAGATAGTCATAGAGAATCAACCGGGAGGCAGCCTCAGCCACAACAAAATCTACTTCCAGTACAAAGACATCACAAAAAATCGTTACACAGTGGTTGGAGTGGAAAATCAAATAGGTAATCGCGGCGACTACTACAATTACAACGACCTCCAAAACGAATTGATTCTCGAATGCAGTAATTCCGCCGCAGGGCTGTACCGTCTCTCCCGGCTGAAAATTAGGCTGACCAAAGACGACGACTACGCAAAGATAGAGTTAAAAGAGACAGATGTAGGCGGATACAACGTTTTCCTAAAAAATAATGAGAATCCGTACGGAGAGGTTTTTCTAGCCGGTGCCGAGTTCGTGGCTGCTGTGCTCCTCCCAGCGAAATTGGGCATTATGCTTAGTGCCATGTTAATTGCATATGCTTTAGGCGGCGTTATGGCTTGGGTGATTTTTAAGCCGAATGGCTTGCTCCCATCATTATACTCTTTATGCCCAGTAATTTTTGAAGCCCCGCTGTGGATTCTTTTGAAGCTGATAGAGATAAACATAGGGTTTGCCTTCGTAGTTGTAGTTTTAGCTACAGCGTTGGGAAACCATCTTTTGAACAAGGTTTTCGGGGGAACTGGAGTAACGTATGCTGAAAGGAGATAAGAATGAAAATCTCGAAGAAGTGGTTGCTGATTGCTTTAGTATCGGTGGTTATTGCTGTTGTAACCGTGTATTTTCTAGCGAAGGACATAGAGTATTTGAGCCGCTTAAAGACTATCGGTGGTCATCCTCCAAAACAGGTGGTATTACAGGTTTAGGAACTGAAAGCTTTGACACGTTTGAGGATAATGGCTGAAGTTTTAGTTATTGTTGCCAGTGTAGTCGTAGCGATGCCAAAAAATTTCCACGTTTGCATTAGTAAAGTGTCTGGGTTTAAGTTAGTTTTCGTAGTACTTTTAATAGGGACGATAATTTGGGGAGGCATGCTCTACCATACTCTTCAAGAGTACCAAAGCATGATTGAAGAAATACCTGACTGGTTACGTAAGTACTGGAATTATGTTCCGTTTTCTTGGTCTTCTTGCAGTACCTCCCTTCTCGAACCTGCAGAGGTGCTTAAAGCAGCTGAAGTTGATGGAAACTACTTCTGTAAAGGGGTCTGAGAGGGTGAGGAAGACTTGACGGCTAACTTTAGGATGTACAGAATAGGTGAACCTGAGTCTTCCAGTCCCTTCGAGGGCGTTTTCTCCTTGACGATTAATGCAGACGTATCTCGCGCCGACCTAAGACGTAATTGACGTACTCTCGGAACCGATGAACATTCAGAGAATTGTCATCGCACGGGAACTGCTGGGAAAAGAATGCATATCCTACCAATAACGATGTTTTCTCTTTCCTTCATAAAAGGAGTTAGGAAACTTTAACCATCTTTCAGTATTTTCTTTAGCTCGGATGTCAAGGCGGGAATTATGTCGTAAAGGTCTCCAACCACGATGTAGTCCGCAACTTCAAAGATCGGCGCTTCAGGGTCTTTGTTGACTGCAACAATCACCTGTGAATCTCGTATTCCAGCCACATGTTGAATCATGCCGGATATGCCGCAGGCCACGTAAAGCGAGGGGGTAACCTTTCGTCCAGACAGTCCAATCCAATCTGTGAACCATCTTCGGTCTTCTGCGATTGGGCGGGAGTTTCCGATTTGTCCTCTAAGCGTCTCCGCCAGCTGGTTGAACATTTCAAAGTCTTCTTTGTTTTTCACTCCTCTTCCGCCGCTGATGATTACGTTTGCTTCTTCTAACGCAACTTTTCTGGCTTCAACTTCCTTTGTTTCCACAATTTCAGTTTTTGGCTCCTCAATTTTTACGTCTACTTCAGTGATTTCCCCGGTTTTTTCTTTCGGCTCCAATTTTTCGAAAACTCTGGGTGGCACAGTGACGATTTCGGGTTTGGTTTTACACATCATTTTTGCCACGGCGTTTCCTCCATAAACAATCCGTTTCATTGTTAACTGTCCGTTTTCGTTTATGTTCAGTTCTGTGCAGTCTGGAACACACCCGGTTTCCAGTCTGACGGCTAATCTTGAGGCTAATTCTTTTCCGTTGCATGTTGAACCGATTAGGATGATTTCGGGTTTCCGGCGGGCTGCAAGTTCGGTGAGAACACTGAGGTACGGCTCTAACCGAAATTTTTCAAGTTTAGGATTGTCCATCAAGAGAATTTTGTCGGCTCCGTGTTGGATAAGTTGCTGGGCTTGGTTTTTAGCGTTCTTTCCTAATAGGATGGCGGTCAGTTTCGTTTGCAGTTTGTCGGCGAGCTGTCTTCCTTTTCCCAACAACTCTAACATTAAGTTACGGTTTTCTGAGAAAACCCAAACTTCGCAGTTGGTCACCGTTTTCACCTCCCGATTACGCCCTCTTGAATCAATGCTTTAGCCAGTTTCTCCGCAATTTCCTGCGGGCTTTTCCCTTCTATCACCATTCTTTTTCTTTCTGTTTTTGGCGCCAGTACCTCAATCACTTTTACGCACAAGCCTGCTTTTCCAACTTTCTCTTTTGGGATTTGCAGGTCGTCTGCGTTCCATGTTATGAGTGGTTTCTTAGACGCGTTCATAATGTCCATAAGCGATGGAATTCTTGGTTCGTTGATTTCCTTTGTAACCGTGACTAACGCAGGTGTTTTGGTTTTCTCAGTTTCGTAGCGGTCTTTTAGGTTTCTTTCCGCGGTTACGATGTTGCCATCGAGGACAAGTTTTCTTGTGTAGGTGATCACGGGAACGTGAAGTTGTTCGGCTAGTTGCGGGCCAACTTGACCAGCGAAACTGTCGATTGAGGCTTCCCCGCATAGAATAAGGTCGAATTGACCGAGTTTTCGAACGGCTTTGGCTAATATACGTGAAGTAGCTAAGGTGTCTGAGTTTTCGAATGACGGATCTGTGAGGAGATAGGCTTGGTCTGCTCCCATGGCGAGGGCTTCCCTTAGATTTGTTTTTGCTTCTGGCGGGCCGAACATGATGGTTGTGATTTTTCCGCGCTGCTTTTCTTTTATTCTTACGGCTTCTTCCAGCGCGTTTTTGTCGAAGTCGCTGATTTTTTTGGGAGCGTCTGCAACAAGGGGTTTTCTTGTTTTCTGGTCTGTTTTGAGTTGGGTGACGTCTATTGCCTGCTTGAGGCAGACGATTAAGTTCACCATGTGTGTAGGCTCCTTTTTTGTTGGTTTTGGGAATGGTTAAATTAAAGTTTTGGTTGGCAATTCGGACGTTTGGGTTGGATTTTGCTTTCGTTTCCAGCGTATGTGGATGTCTCAGACGGTGCCGAAATACTCAAACCCGGCTTCTGCAAGTTTTCTGGCTTCATCATAAATTAGTTCCAAACGTTAATTTCTACGGTTTGAAAAAAAGGATTTTGCGGGTGACATCTCACTGTGGGGAGGACTCAAATCTTGCATCTAGCTTTTAGATAGATTTGATAAATGGCATTACCTCATAGTTAGCATGAGCCTCAGGATTGGAGAGATGAAGACACATGAGCGATATTGCGTTGCTGATTATCGACATGCAAGTAGGAAACTTCTCAGAGCCCGACCCAATTTACAAAGGGAATGAGCTTATCACAGAGTTAAGAGCCTGATCACCAAAGCGCGTTCTGCAGAGACGCTGATCGTTTATGTCCAAAATAATGGTAGTACTGGTGATCCTGACGAATACGGAACTCCCGGATGGGAAATCCATCCCACAATCCAGCCAGCTGAGGGAGATGTGCTTATTCAAAAGCATACACCAGACGCCTTTCATGAAACAAACTTGCACTATGAACTAAAGTCCAGAAAAATCAAGAGGCTAGTCATTGTAGGATTGCAGACGGAGTATTGCATAGATACGACCTGCCGCCGCGCGTTCACTCTCGGCTATGAAGTAACCCTAGTCAAAGATGCACACAGTACTTGGGACTCTTCGCTTATCACAGCACAACAAATCATCGACCATCACAACCATGTCTTGGGTGGATGGTTTGTCACTTTGAAAAGTGAGAGAGAAATTGAATTCTAATGCATGTTGTTTCTTATGAGACATTTTAGAAAAAGGGGAGTATGCGGGAGACATCTCCACTTTGCTGTTCGAATTAAGGTTTTGGTTAGGGTGCGTAGCCTAGTATGTAAGAGAGATAGCCGGTGTAGCCTTGTCTAGAGTGAAATTTGAGTTAGTTAAATTTAAGTATGCGCTGGCTTCTTTATGGATTTTGGCGCCCTAAATCACAATTAGCCCTGGTAGTATAGTCCGGTCTAGTATAAGCGGCTGTCGCCCGCTTGACCCGGGTTCAAATCCCGGCCAGGGCGCTTTTTCATTTTAGAGTAAAAAATTTGACTCTTTTTGAGAAATTCGTTCGGTATGAGATTTTTGCTCCGCGCTAGGTCGTTGCTAAATTCCGAAAGTTGACGTGAACATGTCTGTACTTGTTTGATTTTACGCGCGTGTTTTACACGTTTGAACCATTCAAGGAAGGACAATTGACACGAAAAGAGTAATTTAGCAACACACTAGCGCGCGCAGTTGGACAAATTCTATGGTACATCTGATCTCTGGTTAAAGATTTATATCATCAACCGAATATGAGACCACAAGATGCCAAGGTGTTGGCAATGGTTGAAGAAACTGAGGAGGCTAAAGAAGTATTGAATCAATTTGAGGATTTTCAACATGTATTCTTGGCGACCATGGACGGTGATCAACCCCAAGTCAGACCTGTCACGCTAATCAATTTTGAAGGCAAATTTTGGATAACAACAGACATGTGGAGTGAAAAGGTTAAACAGATACAGAAGAACCCGAAAGTGGAATTCTCCTTTGTGTTCAAAAAGGGAAATAGAGACTGTTGCATAAGAGTTACTGGATTAGCAAAAATAATTAAAGATAAGCAGGTTAAGACAAAACTGGCGAGGCGTTGCGATTTCTTCAGCAAACATTGGGAAAGCGTAGATGACCCCAACTATACTCTTTTGCAGATATTCCCTTCTGAAGCTACATATGTGACACCAGACAAGACAACACGCATAAAACTGTAGTATGTACTCTTCATCAGTCGAAGCGCGCGTTATCTGCTTGCTTTCGAAATTAGCAAAAACATGAAGTATGATTTCCGAGTTTGGATACGAGTGTGCATCTAGACCAAGGCGCCACTTTTCATGCAGTTTTGCGGAACGTTTTTTGGGAGCAACAGTACATATCGTTTTTGGAAGACTGAAAGCCAAATGCTGTACGGAATAATCGTCGCAGTCGTACCGGTGCCAACGCCTAAACCAAAACCACAACCCGTTTTAATCTGCCCAAAATGCAAATCCTACATACCAGTTTGCTCAAAATTTTGCCCACAATGCGGCGCTGACTTACGCCCAAAGGAACACAAACAGAAAATTTAATCTTGCAATCACGTTCAATAATTAGCTGAGGGAAACCTAAAATGTTGTTCATAACACTTCTGCGACCTAAAGGAAAAGGTGGAAACGCTGTAGAATACCTCAAAAAACTGAAACCAAAAAAAGGCATCACAATCCGCGATGTCTACTTCACTTTCGGACGGTACGACGGCGCCATCGTATTTGAAGCCGCCAACGAAACAGCAGCTATGAACTTCGTTATGCAAACAGGCTTCACAACAAAATATACCATGGAAACCCTAGTAGCCGTTCCTGCCCAAAAACTCTGAAAAACCTCTTTATCATCTAATCTTTTTCTTTACGGCCAAACTATTCAGGAAATGTAGCAGTCGATAACTCGCTTCATGTGTTTGGAGGGAAGCCAACCGCTGTTACTAAGCTCCTTTACAATTTTCATCACTTGTGGTTCAACGCGAGCGGTACGAGTAATATCCGTTAAGGTAACGATTCCAACCAGCCGGTCGTCCTTAACAACGGGAAGTTTCTTAATGTTTCTCCTAAGCATGATCCTCGTAGCTTCCTCTAACTCCATGTGCGGGCTCACAACAACAAGAGGTTTGGACATAACTTCAGAAACCAAAGCGTCTTCTGGAAGCCTAGACTTTGACAAAATCCTTTTAAGCAGGTCCCTTTCCGTCAAAATCCCCACCGCTCCGCCATCTTTCACAACAATTAAACATCCAATTTCGTAATGGTTCATCACATTCACTGCCGTTTTCACTGTTGCGTTCACATCAACTGTAACCACGTCTTTAGTCATAAAATCTTCAACAATCAAATCCAACACCAAAACACAAACTCATCTATCTAATGGTATAAAATGTTGTATGCACATCCATGCGACAAACAATCCAAGCTGCGTAAGGAAAGTCTGTGGCGGGCCCGGCGGGAATTGAACCCACGACCCCCGGGTTAAAAGCCCGGTGCTCTATCCTTGCTGAGCTACGGGCCCAACGACAAGTTTCATCATTAGAGGTTAAATTGAACTTCTTTAGTGTTTCGCATGCTCCTTGTCTTTCCAGCCATGAAAACAGGTTTTCGCTGCCTAAGAGTGAGCGGAAATAATGATTCAAAATTTGAATCAGAACTTGAATAGTTTTATTAACCCCAACTGAAACAAAAACTCTTTTAGAGGAAAATTTACATGGAAGCACAAAAAGCAATACAAAAAGAAATGGAAGAAACTTATGATCGAAGTGATCGAAGCGGTTTCATAGATGGACTTGCTGTAGGATTGGGGGTAGGCTGCATTGCAGCGTTCATCATTTTGTGGACATCTGTGTTTTTCAGCCCGCACCTACCGCTTGGAATGGAATACGACAATCTGCTCTCAATATTCATCTACCCATTAATTTACCTCCTAGCCATCGGACTCGTATCGCTTACAGCCGGAGTGGTAAGACAACATTTCATAAAGAAAAGCTGATCTCACTTCTTACATACTAAACATGTTATGTAAGGAATATCATAAGCCTCTTCATAAACATAATGCGCTAAGCAACGGAATTTAAATGCAAATTTAATAAAAAAGAAATTCTTAAGAAGACATAGGATCGTGAAGAAATGCTTGTTAAGAAGGTTCTAGAGGAATTGATAAAAGGAAAAGCTGCCGGTCCATCCCCTGAGTTCACAGTTTTCCATTTAATAAAAGCGTTAAAACTTATTTCTCAAGGCCCGATCGGTCGAGGAAAACTATCTAAAAAATTGGGGACTGGAGAAGGGACCAGTCGCACGTTAATTGAACGGTTAAAAGATGCACAGCTGATAGCTTCTTCCAAAGAGGGGTGCTTCTTAACTGAAGAAGGGAAGAAACTCTGGAAGAAAATTGAAACAGTTTTTCCAAAAAAAGTGAAACTACAAGAAAACGAGTTGACACTCACCCCTCACAACATTGCCATACTCATCAAAGATTGCGCAAATAAAGTTCAGACGGGAATGAAACAACGTGACGCTGCAATCGTGGTTGGCGCTAAAGGGGCAACTACGCTGATTATGAAGAAAGACACGTTAACGATGCCTGCAGTAAGTGAGAATGTGGCGGAGGATTTCCCAGAAGCTTACCATCAAATCGTTGGGTTGTTGAAACCAGAGGAAAACGACGTTGTAATTGTTGCGAGCGCAGATAGCTTAGAAAAAGCGGAGTATGGGGCGTTCGCAGCGGGCTGGTCACTTCTCGAAGAAAACTGCAACTAAAAAGTGAATTGTTCTCCACCTGCTAGAATACGTTGCAACGTGGCGTCCAAATTGATCATCCCTTCTTCCGTTTTCGCAGATACGGGTGTCAAAAGAAATTGTAGTTCCAGCTCATGAATCACATGCGCCATGTTGCGGCTTAGCAAACGTTTCGTTCCGCTTAGTTTCTTTTCAATAGCCATCTCTAAAGCTTCAGGGTCAGCCGACCAGTTCACCACGCGGTTCCGGTCTGAGAGTGGGAGAAGATCGCATTTTGATAGGACGTGCATTTGGGGGAGAAGAAAGCGGTTGTATACAGCGGCTGAGAGGAAAAGGTTGGAAACGTAGTTAAGAGGGTCAAGAGAGAACACAGCGTCAAACAAGTAAACAATGGCTTTCGGCTTGTCGGTTAAATGAGCAGCGATGTACGGACCGCTGGCGCGGAAAGCGAAAAGCTCCATCTGCCCAGGTGTGTCCACAAGAATTAAGTCTGCGTTTAAGCCTTCAATTTCTTTCCCAAGCGTTTCTGACTTATCTGCAATTAAATCAGCAGCTAACACCAACGCTCCGTTAGGCCCCAACTTGTACTTTTCCATTAAATCTTCCACTTGAACTTGGTCGCGGACGTCCACATCTGGAGTGTAAGGTAAAGTTAGGGCTCCAGGGTCAAGGTTTACAGTGACCGCATCTTGCTTTTTCATTTTCAGCCAATCGTTGAAAGCAGCTGTGAGGAGGGATTTACCGGAGCCTGCGGTTCCAATTATGAAAATAGTGAACATACTTGGTCATCACCAGCTTTTAGTTTTCATTGGTTTTATTTTTCCACCTTTCTCTCGAATCATTTCAGAAAGTTGAGTAAGAGCTCGGCTCACCCGTTGCCTCGCCACTTCGGAATGCTTAGCCGTAGTGGAAAAGTGAAACTCAATCCGCGAAATTTTTTCTCCTCCTTTAGGGTGCGACTTCACGTAAACACATGGATTATCATGCATAACTCGTTCGATAAGGGGAGCTATTTCGGACTCCCCAACGCATCTTGCATAAATGCCGGCTTCAAAAAACATCATGCCTTCCGCGGCTTGTTTTAAAAGCGGAGCCACCGAGCGCTCGAAAGTCTCTTTCATTTCAGAAGGAACACCAGGCAATGCAATTAGCGTTGTATCTTTCTGTTTAATCATCACACCCGGCGCCGTTCCCACCGGATTAAAGAAGGGAACAGAATTTTCTGGCAGCTTCGCCATTTTCTCCCGAGGGGAAGTTAGCTCAAACTTTTCTATTATTCCCTGCTTAACATACGCACGATATCTTTCTTTCACCATCTCTAATGCTTCACTGTGCACTTTTAATTTGCAGTTGAACGCCTCGGCGACGCCCTTCAACGTTTTATCGTCGAAGGTTGGACCTAAGCCTCCGGTGGTGATAACAAATTTTGGCTTACGTTTCATAGTTTCTTGTACGGCGTGGGATATTTCTTCAACTTCGTCGCGGACGGTGGTGATGCGGCGTACCTCAAGCCCTAAAGAGGTGATTCGTTTAGCCAGCCAATGTGCGTTGGTGTTCAGTACCTTACCGATTAACAGTTCGTTTCCGACACAGATGATTTCGACAGGTTTAGACATAGTGTTCACTCAACTTACAGAGAGTTGAATAAGGTATTAGAAAATAAATAATAATTGCTTCGTTTCCCTTAAAAGGTTCAACGAAAAGCTTGTCATCTATGGAAAAGCTGGACGCTGCTGGCTTCGCCTCGTTCACTTTTTCTTGCTGAGCCACCACTTCAAGTATTCTCGATGTTCTTTCTTTTGCTGGTCGCTTTCAGACTCAAATTTGGGGCGAAGGTTTTCCCTATGCTCCATTAATTCTTGGCGAGTGAGGGATAACCCACAGCTTTTGCACGCGTAGCGTCTTGTACGGGAAATGTATTGCATTTCACCACCGCATTCCGGACAGTAAGGCATGTGGAATCTGTTTCTCCCGGTAAACAATGACAGTTTGTATGACAAATAGCTTTTGGTCTGAAACTAACGCATCTACGTTATTAAGTTAGTTAACCCCGCTTTCTCAGCGAGTTGAACCGCCCGCTTTTTCTCGTGTTCGGTAAGTCTTCTTTGCAATTCAGGGATTTCGTAAGCATGCCACTCAGGGCGATACTGAAACATCACGTTGGTTCTAGTTCCTTCCCCAAGATTTTCAGTTATCCAATTTAAAATTGGCCTTGTGCAACATTCTAAATGCTTGGGTAAAACTAAGATGCGGATAATTAGTTCTCCGTATTCTTTTGCGTAGAGATGGTTTCTTGTACAGACTTCCCAGTAGTTTGGGGCGTCAGAGATTTTTTCAGCGCATTCGTTGTTTCCGTACTTAAAGTCGAGAAGATAAACGTCCACGAAACCCGCAAGAAGTTTAGCTGTTTCTTCGCTGTAATACGAGTTGGAGTTCCAAACCACTGGAATGTTCACTTCGACGTTTCGAAATGTTTCCAGCCACTGTTCAAGCCAAGGTGTTGGCTCTCCGCCGACCAGATTGGCGTTTCTGCACCCCTTTTCACGTAGTTTTTCAACCTCCCTTGCCAACTGTTCAGGTGTGTAGATTTCGCCGTTTTCCATCCATTGGCTTATGCTCCAGTTTTGGCAGTGGCGGCAACACATTGTGCAGCCCAAAGTAAAAATGGTTCCAGACGGCACCAACTCCGGTTCTTCGCCCATGTGTTGAAAGATTGTGGAGATCGTGATTTGCGTTCCGCACCTGCAATATCCAAGCTTGCTGTTAAGCCGGTTGACACCGCATTGTCGAGTGCAGAAGTGGCAACTTTCGAGAATTCGATTAGCAATTTCAATTTTTAAGTCTAGAAATGAGTTTTCGGGTGTTTCCAGTTCTTCGAGACGTTTTAAACGGGAATCGACTTCCTTTTCCAGTTCATAAAAATGTTTGGTAAGCCGGCTGTGGATTTGCCACAGTTTGGACGTGGAATCGTTTTTGCTGAAGTTGGCGGATAAATTTTTTGCAATCATAAACTTAGCTGATTTCTCATCGTTCATAACATCGAAATATCTGGCTAGGCTTGCTCGAGCCCTCTTATCTTTTAACACAGCCCTCGCATCCGGCCTCCAAACCGCCCACATGTTGAGCCATCCAAACAGATTATTTGTAAACGCTAATTTATCCGTTAGGATAAAAATGAACGTTGAAGGGGAGACCGAACCTAGTTGACTTTAGAAAACATTCTAAACTTCAAGATGCGAAACGGTTTATCAGCCACTTTAACGTTTTAGAATAGGGCGTATGGGTAAGAGAAGCCGCCGGGATGCAATCGGCCTTTTATTGGAATGTTTTGTCCGCAGGCTGGGCAACGCATGTCTTTGGTGAGATTCCACTTTGCAATTTCAAAGCTGAAGCGTTTGATGAGTAGTTCATGACAGTTCGGGCAGTAAGTGTTCTCGCACCGGTGCCCTGGCACGTTTCCCATGTACACGTAGTTCAGCCCAACTTCGCTCGCGGCATCACAAGCCTTTTCCAGAAGGTCAATGGGTGTGGATGGAATGCTTGTTAGCTGGTAATTTGGGTGAAACCTTAGCAGATGGAAAGGCGTATCCTTTCCAAGGTTGTCTCGAATCCAAGTAGTAAGTGCACGAATCTTGCTGGTTATGTCTTTTGTTCTCGGCATTACTAGATTGGTTATTTCTATGTGTATCCCCTTCCGCTTCATCTCTTTCAACGACTCGTAAATTGGGTCGACGGAAGGGGCAACGCAAAACTTCTTGTAAAACTCTGGGTCGCCTTCACCTTTGAAGTCCACAGTTGCGGCGTCCAAAACAGGAGCAATTGTTTTGACAGCTTCAGGCGTCATGTACCCGTTTGTTACGAAAGTGTTGAAGATTCCCATTTTGTGTGCTAATACAGCGGTGTCATATGCGTATTCGAAGAAAATTGTTGGTTCTGTGTAGGTGTAGCTGATACCTTGACAACCATTGTTTCTAGCCGCCTTCACAACCTCTTCCGGCGGAAAGTCTCGACCTTGAATATTTTCTTCTTGACTGATTATCCAGTTATCGCAGAATTTACATCTGAAATTGCATCCCACCGTAGCGATGGACATGACCAGTGCGCCAGGATGAAAATGAGATAGAGGCTTCTTGCCGATGGGGTCGACGCATGCGGAACAAGCCTTCCCGTAGACAAGTGAGTAGAGCCGTCCCTTTTCGTTTTTTCTGACTCGACAGAACCCCGTGGATCCTTCGGGAATGACGCATCTTCGTGCACAGAGGTTGCATTTTACTTTGTTTTGCGACAGCTGTTCATAAAACATGGCTTCTTTTGGCATTTACTCCACCTCCTCTAGGTGGATTCCGTCGCCGTTGAACCTCAGGGTCAATGCTTTTGTGGTGGCTCTGAAGCCTCTTCTGGAGCCGTCTAACTCAACCAAGTTTGCCTCTCTAAGCTTGTTTATGTGGAACCAAACTGTCATACGCGGCTGCGCCGTTATTTGTTGAAGCTCGGAGATAGTCAGTTTATCCGGATATTTCCTTATTAATCTCCGAAGCATCTCAGCTCTCGTAGGCTGGCTTAAAGCTTCACATATTTTGTGACCGTTCAACTCTTTCTTAGAGGACATTTTTGTTGCTCTAGTACTTTTATACTAGTATAGTGGTATAAACCTTACGCTCTTGCAGCGTCGACAAGCAAATTGTGCACACATAAAGCTTAGTGGTTAATTTGAACTGCATGACACTCTTTCACAAGGTCTTCGAAGACTGCCTTAACTAGAACAAAAGCAATTTCGCACGACTAAGTAAGTTTATAATCAACGTTATCTCAACGAAGTATCAGCTTTGAATCAGCAACTGGAATCTGCTGAAAGACATGTAAAATGCGGTCTGGGAGGCTAGAGATGCATAAAATTGAAGAATCTTCAAAGGAGAGAGCCCTAGGAAAAACGGTGGAAGTAAGATACTGCCGCTTCCTGAGTGATAAAGTGATGCTAGGAGAATGTTATGAGATCAAGAAATTAGAGAAGATCTTCTGAAGAAGTTAGGATTCCCATCGAGATCATAAGGGAGTTTGCGACGCAAAAGAATAATTATCCGTTTCCATGGAAGAGCAACAATCTCTGTTGGAATCCTACATACGCTGGAAATTTTTGTCAAGATTTGCTAGCTTATATTTTTGAAAAACAATTCCATTACAAAAGATTAGACAAAAGTCAATTCGGCTTCAAACACCCAATTCATGGTTCGGATTTAATAATGAAGAGCCCTGAAAGCAAGCTCCACCTCATCGAAGTCAAGTCCGTTGCGCCCTCGTTGTCTACACAGAGGTTTTGTCGGATCCATGGTCGTAAAGCTGCACAACAATTGGAGAGATACTACGATGTAATATTAACAAGGAACCCAATTGTGCCGGTCACTAAAGATTTAGTCGTTTTTGATTTTACTGAAGATGAAAGTGGAATAACAGAAACCTCTTTTGAAGAGGTGCCTGAAGACATCAATGTTATTTGTTTAATATTGGCCTTTAATCGCCTATTTTAGTAAAGATTTAAATATTGGACTTACCACTTACCAATTAGTAATTAGAAACTAAGCGAAACGGGAGGCAACCCTGTGGGACTGAGATTATTATTAGTTAAAGACGACGAAGTCCTGTACGAGATACCGTTGTTGATGGAAGATTGGCAAAGGGAGCGTTTGGACGACGAGTTAAAGGCTTTGGAGCAGGAGTTCGATAATTTTTCAATGATCTTCGATGCTTTATCAAATAAGAGTCGATTAAGAATGATGAAGAGGCTTTTTGAGGATAATGATCTCACGCTCGGCTTTACAGATTTCATGAAGGACCTTCGTCTAAATCCAAAGACTGTCTGGGAAGGTACAAAGAAGTTGTGTAGAGGCGGCCTTTTAGAGAAGTCTAACGACGGTAAGTACAGGTGTTCAGAGCTTGGTCAGGCGGAGTTCCTAATGATTAGCCTCCTGTTAAGGCATCTGCTTCACACTTTCAGAGAATTAGAAGAATGGTAGGAGGTGAAAAAATATGGCAGGATTTGATGAAATTTTCCGAGATATGGACGCTTACTTCAAGAAAGTTACAGAGAGAATGTCCAAAGAAATAGAGGAGCTTACAAAAGCAGTACAAACCGGGAAGCTTCGAGGCAAATGGGATGTCACGCCGATTGATAAGCCTGGTGTTCAAGGTTACGTTATCAGAGGATGGTTCCAACTTGGCGAACCACCACAAATCCCCAAAGGCGTCATAGAAGAAGTTCGAGAGCCCTTAGTGGACGTTTTTGAAGACGAGGACCAAGTGAAACTTTACGTCGAACTGCCCGGCGCTGAAAAAGAGGACATCCAACTTAACATCGCTGATGGAAAAGCTGAAGTAAAAGCCAAAAACTTCTACAAGCGCATAAATTTACCTACCAAAGACGTAGAGTTCAAAAAAGCCTCCACAAGCTACAAAAACGGCGTACTAGAAGTTACCGTACCAAAAAAGAAGACAACCAAAAAAGAAAAGAAAAGAAACACAGCATAAAAATTGAGTAGGGAAGAAGCAAGTTCCTTAAAAAAGCTTAGCCTAGTTCCGTCGCTTCAACACCGACACGGAGAGTTCAAGTGTAAAAAAAATACAACTAAAAATAAATATGACGCTTCACAATCTTGTGGAATCACGGTGTCTAAGGGCGAACATTAAAGCTGCACTTTTTGACCTTCACGGAACTCTCGCTTATGCCAAAACGCTTGTAACTGATGAAGAAGCATCAGATTATCTTGTCAGCCGTGGGTACGAGGTTTATCCGCAGGAGTTTGGAGCAGCTTTATATTTTGTCTCTTTTGTGGACTATCCAAAACACGGATACAAAACTCTCAGTTCCTTCTTTAATCGAGTTCTCTGGAGATTAGATGTGAATGTTGACAAGAAAACTTTGAATGGCTTAACAGTGCTATTTAAACGTAGGTGCTATGAGCTATATCCTGACGCCAAGGATGCAGTGATAAAAGCGAAGGAACACGGATTAAAAACAGCTATTGTAACAACCATCGCTCACTTCTGGTTTGAAAAGGCATTACAGCCCATCAAAAATTACTTCAATATGGTTATGACTGGTTTCGAGGCGGGCTGTGAAAAAACGAATCCAAAAATGTACCGCAAAACTCTTAAAACATTGGATGTTAACCCCGAAGAGGCGGTTATGATCGGCGATCGTCTTAAGATAGATGTTCTGCTTCCCAAGAAACTTGGTATGCATGGCATCCTTTTAGATAGAGAAGGAGGGGGTCAAGAGGTGGTTCACGCCGATGCCGTTGCAAAAAATCTCACGGACGCTGTACATGTGATAGCTAAATGGATTTAACCGTGCTCACGACTTTAGAAGGAAGTTTGCAACGTTTTCTCAAGAAGCTCTGAAATCTCCAACAAAATGTCGATACATCTACGGCACAAAACCATTTCGAAGGTTTCGCCGTAAAGTTTTGACTGGAAAAACTCCAATTTATGAGTGGAACCGCAAACGTCACACTTCAACATAGCTTGGAACTTCTCTTCTAGCATCTTTCGAGGAGTAGCAACATGAATAGTCATAAAAACCATATTTCTAAACGCAGCAACTGTCGCAATCCGCAATAGTCTCTTCTCAGCATCCGAATGCGATTTAGAAAGAAGCTGTTAAACGCCCATTTCATGAGCTTCATCACTTGATATGCATGCAATCTACGATGTGGAGTAAAGGCTCAGGAACCTGTTAGTTAGGTTAAGCGTTTTTATGAGGTTATTTTGCTGGGCTTAACAATTAGATATCCTTTTTCAATCAGCCAATGGTGAAATTGCCATGCCGTAAATTTACAACCAGTTCTACAAGTTTGCCTTATCTTTTCGCATTCCATGGAACCTTGCTTTTTCGAATTCAGCTCCAACCACACTCGACATCCCACGTCTTTGCAGAATTCCCTCTTCTTATAATCCATGTATCCTTTGATTGACATGATAAAAGGGAAAAAGCTAACAAAATATTAAAGTTTGGGCTCTAACAAACGCACATCACCAAGAAGTAAGGTTGATAAACAATGGCAGATTGCATCCTCTGTAATATCGTAAAAGGCTCCGCGCCGGCTAGCGTGGTCTACACAGACGAAAAAGTAACGGCGATAATGGACATCCAACCAGTTAATCCCGGCCACGTGCTGGTAATCCCTAATATGCATGCAGCGTACTTGTCTGAACTTGACCAGGAGACAGGAGGACACTTGTTCAAAATCGCAATACGGATTGCTGCGGCGGTTAGGCAATCTGGCGTAAGATGTGAAGGTGTGAATCTACTCCTAGCCGATGGACAAGCGGCTGGTCAAAGTGTCTTCCACGTTCACTTGCATGTGGTTCCAAGGTTTGTCGGCGACGGTTTCGGACTTAAGTTTGGTCCAAACTATGGTCGTAGGCCCAATAGAGAAGAGCTGGATGAAACTGCAAAAAAATCAGAGAAGCGATGCGTGGA
Organism: Thermoproteota archaeon; assembly: GCA_034660895.1. GTDB lineage: Archaea > Thermoproteota > Bathyarchaeia > Bathyarchaeales > JAYEKF01 > JAYEKF01. The sequence goes on from JAYEKF010000044.1 coordinate 25,308, forward strand.
TAGGTTACGCCCTAAAACTGCCGTAAGAGATAAAGTGAATTCAAAATGGAATGCTTTGTTGTTTGGGAAGAAAAGGTCAAGGAATGTTTTCCAGAACTTTGTGTCTGTGTAGGTATTATTCGAAACGTAAAGGTGGAACATGACAATAAGCGGACAGACATGTTAAGACGTGCAGTTATGGAGGAAGTGAGAAGCAAATACAAGATTGAGCAGCTGAAAACCAATCCAACGGTTCGAGCGTACAGAGATTTCTTCTGGAAACTCGGTGTAGACCCAACGAAAACTAGGCCCTCAAGTGAAGCTTTGGTGAGAAGAGTCTTGCATGGAATGAGGATTCCGCACATCTCAACGGTTGTAGACTCGTATAACTTAGCCTCGTTGAAAACCTTGATTCCGCTAAGCGGATTTGACCTAGACCTTGTTTCACCACCACTGTACATACGCTTTTCAAGAGAAAATGAAGAATTCTTGGGAATAGGAATGGACGTTCCAGCTAAACTGACGGGGCAAATGCTGGTGCTTGCTGACAAGAACCATGTTATGTGCATTTATCCGCATCGGGATGCAGACGCAACAAAAATTACGAACAGGACAAAAAACGTGCTTGTCGTTGGGTATGGAGCTGCTGGAATTAACGGAAGCTGGCTTGTTAAAGCTGTGAAAACAGCGTTAAGTTACATTCAAACAACCTCAAATGGAAATATAGAAGAAGTAGAAGTGTACAAACAATAGATGTTTCATTAACGTGCAGCTTCATTTCTTTATGTGAACGTGCAGAGTTAAATTCTTATGTAGTGTATCCATGTATAGAAAAACGCTTAAGGAACGTGTAGTGCTATGGATAAAACGTCTAAACTTCCAGGTTTCTACAAACTGGACCTAAATAAACGGTTACAAATTGTTAAACAATTTGGGGACCTCACAGACGAGGAAGTTAAACTTCTGCAGTCCACTGGCTCATTACCGTTTGACTTGGCTGACCGCATGATAGAGAACGTGGTGGGCGCGTTTCCCGTGCCCTTGGGAATCGCCGTAAACTTCCTCATCAACCGGAAAGACTATTTGATTCCCATGGCAATTGAAGAAACCTCTGTGGTGGCTGCAGCAAGCTACGCAGCGAGAATGTCGCGGGAAGGGGGAGGATTCTTCACCAGTAGCACCGAACCCGTCATGATTGGGCAAATTCAAACAGTGAATGTGAAAGACCCTTATAAGGCTCGAATGGAAATTTTAGCGATGAAAGAGGAGATTCTTGAGAAAGCAAACGAGCAAGACCCCTTACTAGTTTCTTTAGGCGGAGGAGCCAAAGACCTCCAAGTTAAAGTGTTAGATGCACAAACAGGACCCATGGTGATTGCTGAGCTCTTGGTGGACTGCCGAGACGCAATGGGCGCCAACGCTGTGAACACCATGAATGAGGCTGTAGCGCCTCTTATTGAGCGAGCCACCGGCGGACGAGTCTATTTGAGAATTATTTCGAATTTGGCGACGAAGCGGTTGGCACGCGCTTGGACCACCGTGCCGAAGGAAGCGGTTGGCGGTGAGGAAGTGGTGGACGGCATTGTACAAGCGTACTCTTTCGCTGCAGCTGACCCTTACAGGGCGGCTACACATAATAAGGGTATATTGAACGGAATAATTGGCGTGGTAATTGCCACTTGCAACGACCACCGAGCCGTTGAAGCTGGAGCTCACGCCTACGCCGCAAGGTTTGGACGTTACGGTCCACTGTCAGTTTGGGAGAAAAACGAAAACAACGACTTGGTTGGTTCGATTGAGTTGCCTATGGCTGTTGGAACCGTAGGCGGCGCCACACGTGTGCATCCCATCGCCAAGATTGCTTTGAAAATTTTGGGGGTTAAAACCGCTAGGGAATTAAGTGAGGTGTTAGCTGCGGTGGGTTTGGCGCAGAACCTCGCTGCGTTGAGAGCTTTGGCTCACGAAGGAATTCAGAGGGGGCACATGTCGTTGCATGCAAAGAACATAGCTGTTATGGCTGGTGCAACTGGAGACTTAATTGATTTAGTTGCGCAGAAGCTGGTGAAAGAACGTAAAATACGGATGGACCGAGCGGAAGAACTAATTAAGGAATACCGAAAAACTGGAAAACTTTAATCCGTATGGAAACGATGTTGACAAGTGGGAACATGTAATGATTGTGATTCCCGGTCCGGCTTCTCAAGAACTAGGTGAAAAAATTGCAAAACTTTTGAACGTGGAGACGGCGCCTGTTGTTTTCAAGAAGTTTCCGGATGGGGAGACGTATATTCGACTGGAAGGCGACTTAAAAGGAGAAGAGTTGGTTATAGTTCAAACCACAAGTCCGCCTCAAGAAACACGTCTTATGCAGTTATTTCTGATGGCGGATACAGCAGAGGAGTTGGGTGCAAAAACGTTAACTGCGGTTGTCCCGTATCTTGCATACGCTCGACAGGACAGACGTTTTTTACCCGGCGAAGCTGTAAGTATTAGAACCGTCGCAAAACTTCTCGCAACATCTGGCGTAAACCGTCTTCTCACCGTAAATGTTCACAAGGAAAAAGTCCTGAAGAAGTTCGGCTTCCCTGCCAAGAGTCTTTCAGCTATGACAGTGTTGGCGGAGCATTTTAAAGACAAGGGTTTAGCGGGCGCGTTTGCCATAGCCCCAGATGAAGGAGCACTGGGACTAGCGGAGGAAGCGGGTAAAGTTCTGGGCGGCGGCTACGGTTGGCTACGTAAAAAAAGGGACAGGTACACTGGGGGAATCACCACTGAAAAGAAGCAATTTGACGTGGAAGGTAAAGACGTGATTATTTTTGACGATATTATCAGCTCCGGCAAGACCACGGCGAACGCGGTGAAAATCTTGACGGAACAGAACGCAAGAAGGGTTTATGCCGCCTGCGTTCATCCCCTGCTTATGGGTGATGCGGAGAAAATAATCATGCGAAGTGGAGCTGAAGCCGTTGTGGGCACGGATTCGGTTCCCAGCTCCGTCAGTGTGGTTTCTGTTGCACCGCTCATTGCAAGAGCCCTCACTGAAAAGGAAGCATTTTAAACGTGGCTACCCTCTTCTTTTTGGTTTCCGGCGAACATCCAACCTTACCCTTCTCTGAACTTAAAGCCATCTTGGACGCAGAAAGCTATGAATACCATGTTCTAGAAAAATTGAGTCAGGTTTTACGTCTCAAAGCCAACATAAAATGTGTAAGGGTGGTTGCGTCGAGGTCAGCTTTAACTAGAGTTTGCGGTTTGGAGTTGTTCAACTGTCACGCCAACTTCGCCGAAATTGTAGGCAAAATGCGTTGTGCACCATTCGGAAACATTTTGAAAGCAGATGAAAGCTTTGCAGTTCGAGTGCGAAGGGTGAAAAACGCTTCCCCCCACCTCGTCTGTATGGAGCTGGAAAGGAAGCTCGGAGAACTAATTCTGTATAAGGTAGGAAAGGCAAGGGTGGACCTAACGTCTCCAGAAAAAACATTTTTCGGAGTTTTAACGCAAAATCGCTTTATTTTTGGATTAAAAACGGCGGAAATTTTGCCAAAACCTTTTATGGAGAGAAGCCCTCAGAAACACCCTTTTTTTCATCCCTCCGCTATGCCCGCAAAATTAGCGAGGTGCATGGTTAATTTGGCTCAACCTAAAACTGGTGATTTGGTGATAGACCCTTTCTGCGGAACTGGCAGTATGCTTGTTGAAGCTGGACTCATGGGATGTCGTGTGATTGGTTTGGATGTACAAAGACGGATGGTTAGGGGGAGTCTACGAAACCTTTCAAAATATGGTGTAAAGCCAGACGGCATGATAGTGGCGGATGCTCGACATCTCCCAATCTCCGCGGTAGACCATGTGGTCACTGACCCGCCTTACGGAAGGTGCGCAACAACTTTTGGGTTAAGCGTCCAACAAATTATCCGAGATGCTTTCATCTCAGTTAAAGACAAGCTTCGTAAAGAAGGGCAAATTTGTATGTCAGCTCCAAAAACAGCGGAAATCAGTAAGATTGCGGAGGAGTTAGGCTTTAAGCAGTTGGAGTCGCATCTCGTGTATGTACATCGAAGCTTAACAAGAGAAATCGGAGTGTTCAAGAGGCTAGATAAATGAGTTTAAACGTCATTTTCTTAGGAACAGCGGGAAGCGTTCCAACGCCGAAAAGGAGTCTACCGGGAATCGCCATCCAAAGAAAAGGAGAGCTTATCATGCTTGACTGTGGCGAGGGAATCCAACGGCAAATGATTCAAGCAAAAATTGGATTTCACAAAAAAATGAAAATTTTTGTAACCCACATGCACGGCGACCACGTGCTTGGCCTACCCGGAATACTGCAAACCATGTCCCTAATGGACAGAAAGAAAGAGCTGAAAGTTTACGGGCCGCCGGGAATCCAAGCATTTGTAGACGCAATTCAACGGACCGTTCAGTTCGTGCTCACCTTTCCCCTAAAAATTTTCGAAATAGAAGATGAAGGCATAGTTTATGAAGAAAAAGAATATGAGGTGTATGCGATTTGGGCGGACCATGTGATTCCCAGTTTAGCTTATTCTTTGGTTGAGAAGCCCCGCCCAGGAGAGTTTCATCCAGAAAGAGCGAAAAAATTGGGGGTTCCGGAGGGACCCCTCTGGGGAAAGTTACAAAATGGCTCCGTTGTCAAGCTCCCAAACGACCGGATGGTTAAGCCGGAACAGGTTATGGGTGCTCCACGCCCCGGCAGAAAAATTGTGTACACAGGGGACACCAGAGTTTTCAATGGTTTAATAAAGTTCGCTGAAAACGCTGACTTATTAATTCATGATGGCACATTTGATGATGAGTTGTCAGAGAGAGCCTTGGAAGACGGACATTCCACGCCTAGTCAAGCAGCAGAAATTGCAAAAAAAGCGAAAGTGAAAAAGCTTATTTTAACGCACATAAGCGCTCGATATAGAAACCCGAATGTTTTGCTGGAGCAGGCTAAAAAAGTTTTTTCAGCCGTGGACGTAGCTGAAGATTTTATGAAACTTAGCATTCCTCTTAAGAAAGATTAAAGGAGCAACTTGACTGCTTCTTTCCCGCTCATTCCAGGTTTTACTCCCTTCATTTCAGCCTTAGAGGTAACTGCTTTAACCTCTGCTTGCAGAACATCCTCGAAAGTTTTTACACCGCTAACCGTAGCCGCAGCCACGTTCAGTTTTTCCGTTGCTTCCATGTTGAGAAAACCGCACATGACAAATCCCGTTCGCCCTACTACGATAAGGAGAGGTGGAGAATCTGGTAATTCCACTTTTAATCCCATCGCCACTTTTCCATCAATTTTTATTGGAGCCACATGAATCATGAAGGAGCACCTCGCACAGTGTTTCAGAAGAGATTTTTAAATAAGGATTACGCTTATAAACCTTCATGATGCCCGTTGCTGACAAAAATTAAGCAAAAGGTTCAGTCTTGGCTTACTGCAGAGGCAAAAATGGCGCATGATGTGGGCTTAACTCCCAACCATCTAAGCATTTTAGGAATCCTCTTCGCCTTTTTTTCAGCACTTACATATGCAATGTGGAACCGTCATCCAGCTATGTTGATAGTTGCTTCTGCTTTTCTGTTAATTTCTGGATTCTGTGATGCATTAGACGGTGTGGTCGCCAGACTCTACGGAGAAACCACAACCTTCGGCGGCTTTCTCGACTCCCTCTTGGACAGGTACGCCGACGCAATCGTATTGTGTGGGATTATGCTTGGTGGACTTTGTAAACTCGGCTGGGGATTTGCTGCGTTGAGTGGGTCGCTGCTGGTTAGTTACGCTAGGTCAAGGGCGGAAGCGGAAGGAGTGAAAATGGAGTCAGTGGGGTTCTTAGAACGAGCTGAACGCATAATCTTGTTGGCGACAGTAAGCTTAGTGGCGGCTATCTGGCTGAACGCGTTGAGTTGGGGAATAATTTTGTTAGCGATTCTCACAAACCTAACAGTGATTCAACGCGTAATTTACTTTTATAAATCATCTAGATAGGTTAGAACTATCTCCTTCTTTTTTTTCTTCTCCTCGGAACGGTTTTTCTTTTGTCTTCAGCCCGCACTTTCACTATACCGCGATGCACTGCACAGGAAATGCAGTAGTACTTCGTTTTTTGTGCAATAGATATGTATGCGCCTTGTTTACGAAGCTCTTTCGCCAAACGTGGATTCACAAATGAGGATCGGGCGGTTACTTTTTTGGCTTTGTCTCGTGGCACCATTTGGCCGCATATGCAACACTGAACAAGCGCGCTTTTTCCTTTACCGCCTTTAGACCTACCGTGGCTTTTTCTTTTAACGGGCAAAGCTTTATCATCCATTAATTTGATTGTTACGGTGATTTATTAACCGCTTGCTTCAGTTGCATTTTTGGAAGAGTTAGCTATCCTTTCTCAACTTAAGGATTTTAGCAATGTTTGCTTCAGGATCGATCTTCAGCACAATTTTTCCGTTACGTGAAGTGAAAAGGGTGGTGACTCCTGGTCCATGCCCTGAGGTTACACAGTTGCTGTGCACTACTATTCCTACGGAAACTGCGCCTTCTCTGTAAACTCGTCCATACGAGTGGTCTGCATCGGTGATGGCTACTAAGTCGCCTAGTCTTAAATCGTCTAAACCGTATTTCTTTCTCATGTTTTCGTCGAAGAGCTGGATGTCGTAGTCGCCGGAGTAGGTTTGGTTGGCTCCTAAACCGGAACCCATGATGCTGGCTGGAATCTTATGTGTCACCGGAATCTCCAGATTGTCATTTCCGGTTGTAATTGGTAAAGCGTGCAGGAAACGTGGGTCGATATTCATCACTTTTATCTCGGGATAATCCAGAAGTTTTAATCCGACGCCGAAGGCTTTAATCAGGATTTTGTCGCCGATCATTAGTTTCTCCATAACTTCAGGCTGGAAATCCACAAGAACGTGTTCGATTCCGCCATGTTTCCCTGTAACCACGCCTTTTTCTCCTTTCGCACTTTCAGATGTGACAACCGCTTCGTTTCCAACGCAGGCTAAAACATTTAACGCTCGATTAGCTGCTTCTGGAAAACGTTCATTCTTCTCCTTGTTTTCAATGCTCACACTAGGCTCCACATGGTCTGCTTCCCATCCGCATGCAAGGTCTCCTACTCTTATGTTATAGGTGATTCCGCCAACACCTGGCAGCACAACTGGATGTCCATCTGAGGATATGCGGTACGGTGACCTCCCAAAAATGGGGCTAGCTACTTCTCCAACAACGGAAATTTTCACTAATTTATCCTCGTTAGTTCTTAACATGTTCTTTTCCTCTCTTCTTCATGGTAACAATTAAAGACTTAATAAAATTTTAATCATCTAGCATGTAAACTAAAAACAAATGTACGTAAACATATTCTCCAAGAAATAGTTGAAGTTTATCGTGACGAGGAAACGAAGGCATGCAATCTAAATTGGAGGATAGACTCCACAAATACAAAACGACTAGAAGGTTGGACGTTAACACTTGCCAAAACTAATGTTCGATTTGATAACTGTCGGCCACTTCGCCATCGACCTAATCCTTTCACCAAAAATCGCTAGCTTAAAGCCCACTTTAGGCGGCCCACCAACCTACGTTTCGTCAGCTGCACAAAAACTAGGCGTTAATGTGGCAGTAATTTCGAAAGTTGGAGACGACTTCCCAGAAGAATATTTTGTGTGGCTTAAAAAGCATAACATAAAGCTGGTTACATTAAAACCAGTGAAGAATGCTAAGACCACCAAGTTTGTTCTAGACTACACCAAGGGTTGGAGACGACTTCAGCTAAAAAGCTTAGCTCCACCAATTCTTCCAGGGGACATTCCGATTTCCCTGCAAGCTAAAGCGGTTCATGTAGCGCCTATCGCAAATGAGCTATCAAAGAATGTTTTGGACAAACTGCGCGCTGTCACAAACACGCTCTCTCTTGACCCACAGGGGTTTGTGCGGGAGTTCGACGAGAAAGGCGATGTGCACCTGAAAAATTGGGAACACCTGGGGGTTCTTGAACAAGTTGACGTGTACAAGTCGTCCGTCAGCGAAATCAAAAGAGTTACGAGGTTAAATGATTTAGCACTGTGCATGAGAAGGATTCAGGATTACGGAGTGAAAGTGGTTATTGTAACCGAAAGCGTGAAAGGCTCCACGTTACTTTTTGAAGGAAATTTTTGTCATGTCGCTGCTTACAAAGCAAGGGTTATTCGAGACCTAACAGGCGCCGGCGACACCTTTATAGGAGCTTTCCTTGCAGAATACATTCAAAACAGAAGCCCCGTTTGGTGCGCTTGCGTGGGGTCGGCGGCAGCCTCGTTCGTAGTCCAAGGTGTTGGGCCTGCGGTGTTTGGGAATAAGAAAGAAACGTACAAAAGGGCTCATGAAATATATGAAAAAGGAGTTAAGCGGTTAACAAGAATATAAGAAGTGAAAAGGAGGGCTAGGTTCTTGGGAAGAGTGGCAAAAGGCGTGAAATGCAGCGTTGTTGGATGCAACAAAGATGCCGTTCGCTCACTCAGCGCTGAAAGAGTGGCTGCTGCTGGTTTAAAGGTTGGCTCCAAGAGACGTGCATACCTCTGCAAAGAACATTATAAGGAGTTCAAGAAGGCGACTAAAGAGAAGCATAAGCTACAGAAATGGAGATACAAAGGGTAATACGAACATAAAACACGCAAAGCTAGTAATTTAAGAATGTTTTACGTGGGGTTTTGAAGAACTCACGTGCTAGTTGCGTTTTCCTTTATCATCTATGTGTCTTCTATTCTTTGGCGGCGACAAAAATTACTTTTGAGCTGTCTTTTCGATATTCTGATTTATCGAAGTCTCCGTAAACAGCTCTTAGTTTGAACCCGACTTGCTTCAGCATACTTACAACCTCTTCTTTAGCCATAATAGCCGCTTCTCCAAACTCGTAATATCTTTCAGTTAACCTTCCCTTCTTGTAAACATCAAAAAACAAGTTTACAGAAACCACCCGACTCTCTGGATTCCTCCTGGAAAAGATACTCCTAACCACTTCAGTTTCGCTGTCAACCTCCGCCCTGTCAACCCACCAAGACGATATTGGGCTGTCCTCTGTTGATTGAGAAACATCAAAGGCAAACACACCGTTGGATTCCAAATGCTCATAAACACATTTCAAACAGTTCTTCTGATCTTCTTTGGTAATGCAATGCTCCAAAGTGGCAGAAGGACTGTACACGAACGAAAAACGCATCTCCAACCGGAAACTCCGCATGCCCGCATTCCGCAGCACCACATGCTTTCTCACCGAAACGGGTTCCCGAGCCAACTTCTCCCGTGCAACATCCAACATAAACTCGGAACTGTCAATCCCAAAAACCAATACACCCGCCTTCGCTAACTCAACCGCCACCCGTCCAGTGCCAACACCCCTCCAAAGCTTTCATACCGTGCTGAAAAGCTAATTCCCGATAAAAAACAACATCATTTTTGGAGCCGAACAAATCATAATATTTCGAAGCAGGTCCGTAATTCACCAACAAAACTCACTTAATCCATTAACAAAAGCAAACTAAAACACCAAATTCAGAACAACCAAAACAACAAAAAAATTCAACTCACCCGCCGTACAAAAAATATTTCCCTTAGAAAGAAGGTTTCACAACCTCTTTCATCCAATCCAACTTACTAGCAGCCTTTAAAGCCTCAACAACCTCCTTATCACTCGCACCCTTACTAATCTTAATCATCTCCTCAGTGGGCTCAACATGACCAATATTACAACGCCTACGCCTAACACCGCTCACCCGTTTAGGACCAGTAACCAAAACAAAATTTTCATCTACAACATCCACAACAATGCATTTACACCCGGCCTCACGACCGACCAACTTAACGCAAACTCTACCAACGCGCAAAGACAACACAAACCACCTTCTTCACAAATTAAACAAACCAAAAACAATACTCATATATAACATTTCATCTCTTACCCAAAACCCACTTATCAGTAACTAAACACAGCGTATCAAAAACCTCGTCTACTGCCAAAAAATCAGTGTTCAAAATCATATCGAAAGGGCTGAAATCTTTTTCTAAATGAAAACTATACAGTCTAAAATAAATCTCCTTTGTCCGCTCTTCCTTCATCCTCAAAGCTTTCAAAGCCTCTTCAAAACCAATGTTATTCCGTTTCATCAAACGTTTGGCTCTAACTTTAACGGGGCAATTCAACCAAACCTTAAAACCTCCATCAAACAACCAAGGCATCGTCCAACTGTCTAACACAACATTTCCTTCTCTGGCGCACTCCAACAACTTCTCATCAATCTCTCTATCAAAACTAAAATCGTCCGTCCTCTCCTTAAGAAAACGCATCCCATCATCGCTCTCCCACCAACCTCTTTCCACCGCTCGGTAGCCTCTCTCAACAGCTAACGCCCTTAAAGCATCCCCACCAGAAACATAGCGTAAGCCGTATTGCTCAGCCAAACGTTTTGCCACCGTACTTTTCCCACTTCCACTCAGCCCACAAACACATAACACCATGTTCGTTTCACCTGCTTGAGAAGAAAAATACATAACATTTCACCCGTTTATACGATCAGAGACTTCTCACTTCACGCTTCAACAAATATCGAAGACAAGCTGGACACAATTGTCCACCATACATCCGTTCAACTTTCCTCTCACTAGAAGAAAGTTTACTAATTCTCGACGGCGCTGAATAAGAAAATCCTGTGAGAACCCCACCACAACGGCGACAACATGCTGGATTAACCTTCTCTTTTTTAAAGTGAGTGGTTTTCCGCCCACCAGGAAGCCGAACGCGAATTCGCTTTTTGGTTTTCGTCCGGTTTGATGGTCTAGGCATCTATTTGGGTGCCCCCATTCCCACACCAAGCAAACGTGAAAATATCATTCCAAACGACATGGAACATAGCATGTACCACCAGAAGAGAGACTGGCCGAAAAGAGGTAGAGGAAGGTTCGTGCCAACTCCAGGAAAATACGCGATTGGATGTCCCCCGTAAGTGTCAAAAAGCACCCGCCAAATAATGAAAAAAGGAATCATAAAAATAAAGGACACCTTCATGGACTGCCACATCATTTTCGATTGTATTTTCATAATTTGAGGCTGCCGTTTCATAACCTTAGCCATGAGTCTCTTATCGTTAGTTTTTCTCGCCTCTTTCAACTTCGTGTTCCAATCGGAAACTTCTTTCCGCCAAGCATTCAGTTGTTTTTGATCAGTGAGCGTCCGATTGGCTAATGAAGTGAGAAATGTGAAAAGCATAGAAAGTAATAGAATGAAAACAGTTGCACCGGGTGCTTGAGGCATCAACAACCAATCTAAAACTGACATCGTATTAATCACCTACTCAACAATTCTAAACTTCTCAGTTCCATTAACTTATTTTCCTTTTGGTCTTTAATTATTTTTGCCAACCATCCAAAAATCAATCGCCTTAACTACAGATTACTCCCCGAGGAGGCGTCGGAATCCAGGATACATTTCTGCAATACGTTCCTGCATGAGTAATTGATAATACTGGTACAGAATTCCAACAGCTAGTAGGATGCCTGTTCCGCTTCCGAACACCCCAAAAAAGTCTGAAAAGGCAGCGAGCAAACCAACAATTGCCCCTCCTAGTATGGTAACTGCGGGAATGTAACGTTTCAGAAGATGTTCAATAGGTCTACGAGACCTTCGATATCCAGGTATCTGCATCCCAGAATCAACAAGTTGCTGCGCAATCGTGGAAGGACCCAACCCTCCAACTTCAAGCCATGTCAGTGAAAAAACAATACAAAATGCAACCATAATAACAGCGTATGCGAACGCTTGGAGCGGATGGTCAAGAACTCCTAAAATGCCTCGGGGAGCAAGCACATAATAAACAAGACCGCCAACGGGTTGAAGCTGACCGTTACCACCTTGGGGCTCAAACACGCCGAAGACGTTAACCCAGAAGGGAGCTTGGCCTTGAGGAAACCTAGTCCAGAGAAGTTGAGAGAAGAAGTAGATGTTAGCGAAAAGGGCGGAAGCGAAGATTACGGGCAAGTTGGACACATACAAAAGTTTTATAGGGTATCGGCTGCGGAACCCCCTGTAACCAGCATAAGCCATAGGGAGCTCAACTCTAACCCCCTGCGCGTAAATCACAGCAAGAAAAACAGCCACAGTCGCAAAGAATCCTAACACAGCAGGGTAATTTCTTGCTCTGATAAAGGCGTTTGTTACAGCTGGAATGAGACTTCCAGTTTCAGGGTCATGGGTTAAAGCGAAAGAGACAACTGGAACGTTAGGATTCATGATTGCCTGACCAAGTGCGACGAAGACGCCTCGAGAGAGACCTATGGGAGGGGTTGGATCTATACTAGGGGTAGGGGCGAAGCAGTCCCAGAAAATGCGTTGTGCCACACCACCCAAGATGAAAAGGCTGATTCCACTTCCAATTCCCCATCCTTTCTGCACCAATTCGTCGAGAAGCATCACCACTACCCCTGCAGCTAAAAGTTGAAGAAAAACAATGATGGAGGTTGTACCCGCTAGTTGACCGTAAACTCCACCAATTATGTAAGCTGAAGCCTGAACTCCAGTGAAAATGATGGTGAAAGCTTTGCTGGCGGAGGTGAAGAGAGCTCGGTCTCGAGGATCGGACATGTTGCATTCTATCATTTGCGAGCCAACGAGGAGCTGCAGAATAAGCCCGGCGGTGACGATGGGGCCGATGCCTAATTCCATAAGGGTGCCTCGATTGGATGCGAAAATCACTCTTAAAGCGGTGAGATCCCATCCTCCTCCTGCTCCGATACCGTAAAGGGGAATTTCGGCCATGACGAAGTATACGGCGAGCGCTAAGGCTGTCCAAAACAGTTTTTCGTTGAAGCCTACCCGCCGCTCGGGTTTTCTGACTTCTGGCAAGAATCTCGAAAGAGGGCGAAACATTCCCAAGAATCTGCCAGCCATTCGTTTCTCTCCTTAACTTTCAACTGTAAAGTAAAAGTTGCAATCCACAGTAATTAATCTTATCTCATCCGGTTGTTCGTTTTGTGTTGTCTCCACGTATTTAGCGGGAAATAATTGTGTTATCCGAGCGTGCATACAACATTTACCATAACTTGTTTGTCCAAAGTAATTCTAGTTCTAAAGCATCCGTTTTATGAAACTGTTAATATCTTCCCCTCTGTATCCGAAAGCCCCACCAGAATTATAGCTTTTTTTGACACTTCCCTTATACCCTTTTTTAGGTGGATGAAGACGGAAAACAGGCTTCACTTTCGGAAGACAGTTGTACTTAACTTTCAGTTTGTACACAGCTTCAGCTAACTCATCCAGTGAATTGTAACCAACTTTTTTAGCGTATTCGTCAGACAATTTTTTGTCACCAAATTGCCTACCTCTTTTCTTTAGAAGAAGCCCCAAGTTTGCTTGCGAGATTTCACCCCAAGTCACAAAGTGTCGCACTTTCTGTAGCATACCAACATACGACGACCGGTTGTCAATTAAAGTGGCGTGACAGTTGCGTGTCAAATGAAGCACATGAAGAGTTTCTTTTACTTTTTGAGGGGCATTACCGAAACCGCGAATTCGAATCACAACCAAGCATTTTTGTTGTTCCGTCACGCTACCTCACCCAATCCTGAGGGGTTACACGACGGTAGGTTTTTTCGAGAGCATCAAAAACAGCATAGGCGAAAGAAGGCACCGTCCTAGTAGAACCGGAACTTCTTGTCCAACAGTCTTTAATTCCCGCAAGCCCAAGAATAATTTTGGCTACCTCGCTTGCAACTAGTCCTAAACCGCGGGGTCCAGGGAGAATTTCAACTTCTACGCCACCGCATTTCCCTCGTACTTTAAACGGGAGCGAGTGGGGTCTGCCACATCTGCATTCCCAGCTTCCGCAACCCCTCCGAACTGGGGTGATGTTTAGACGTGCGACAAGGGCGGCCTTTTCAATTGAAGCACGTACCTGTTTGGCTGTTGCACCGCCTAAACCTATATATCCGTCACGGTTCCCTACAGCTACTACCGCCTTAAACCGAGATCTTTCCCCAGCGTCGGTCTGTTTTTGAACTAAATTTATATCTAAAACTTCCTCTTGCAAGTCTGGGATAAGAGCATCTACAATTTCAGGTTCACGAATCCTTAACCCTTCCATGAAAATTTCTTCTATAGAAGAAATACGGCCCTCTTGTATCATTTTCCCAAGTCTTGTACGAGGACTCCACTCCTCCACTCTTTTCCTTTTTCTATTTCTTCGGCTCAAGTATTATCCCCCATGGTTTTTCTTTTTCACTCTTTTAGACTTCTCAAAAGATGTAACAATTTTTTTCTTAACGTAGGAGAAGTGTTCAGAGAGATTCTCAAGGGGTAACTCTTTATTCACAAAACTAGAAAATCTATGCTCATGCTCCTCGGGGTTCAACGATAATTGCTTTGCGTAATGGACAATGTGCTGCCCTTCTATCCTTGTCTTATCAGGTAATTTCTCTTCGCTGTGCGGAACTTTCACACCAGCATCAATAACTCCTTTCAACACCGCGAAAACTCGAGCGCCTTTAGATGGACAATGTAATCCTATGTCCAAGACCACCTCTTTTACATTTTTAGCTATTGTTCTATAGCCGCATAAAAAACCGGTGAGATAAGCTACTGGAACATTTCCGCAACCACCTTTCCAACCGTACATTTTCATTAATTCACGGGAGTGAGCGGAGGCAATAGTTTTGTCTCCAGCTACTTCGGCTTTGACTATCTGCGCTAGTGTGTGTTTTAGGGAGGTCCGTGTTACTAACCGAGGTGACTTCGACAGAACCAATGCTTTCCTTTCTTGATAATCCGTTTTTCCTTCTCTTCGCCTGCGGTAGGGAACATTGTAGCGTGGACCTTTTGTCATCGTCGTTTTCTCCCTAGGTGGTGGATTCTAATATATTGTTCTAACTCAGTTATAGACTCAAATTTTCCACTGCCCGCCATTCTGTAAAGGCGACGGTAAGCAGTTTTTGTAATGCTGCGGTTCGCTTTTAATTCAGTCAATTTCTTTCGTAGGGCTCGAATTCGATGCATCCACATCTTTTTCTTAGAAACGCTTGCACGAGAAGTCCCACTTTTCCGTCCCGCACCTCTCTTCTTTTTACGTGAAACTCGGGCGCGGCTAACTCCTTTCTTAGAAACTGCTTGAATCGCCCCTTCATGAATTAGTTTCCTAATTTCTTCTCGGGTGATAGCTATTTCCACATCCAATATTCGATCCGGGTCAATCCAGATTCGATTTCCACCTACCTTCAGAATTTCAGCAGCCAATCGACGTTGATTTTTAACGCTCATCCTCTTTCACTTCGCCTTTCATTTGCTTCTCTATTTCTTCCTCTGCTATTTCCTCTTCCATTTCCTCTTCCGCAAATTCTATTCTTTCCCTTGGGTTTAGGATGTGAATCCCTCGTTCCCTTGCTATTGTAAGGATTTCCATCCGTTTTTTGGTTCCAACTGTGTGAGCGATTCTAATTGCTTGTTTTTCAGGGTCTACGTTGTGGAGGTGACTAATGTTTTGAACGAGTACTTCTTTGTATCCAGAGGGATGGAACGTTCTTGTCTTTCTGGGACTTCGGTAGCCAATTTTGGGTGATTTCGGCCATCCCTTCACTTTCAACCTCATTTTGTTGTCGCATCCACGTGGTCTTCTCCAACTTTTGTTCAATCGCTTATATCGCCAGCTTTCAGGCCGTCTGAAATTCGACTTCTTCTTTTTAGCATGCTTTCGCAGTTTTGCCGCATCAAGTTCTTTCTCTGTTCTCTCCTTTTTCATTCTTCCATGCCCTCCATTCGTTCGTAAACATAGATGCCGTCGAGGAAAACACGTGGGTCTTTATTTTTTATTTTAGTTCCTTGCTCAATGTTGGCAGCCGTTTGGCTGACGTGTTGGATGTTAATCCCCTCCACAACCACATCTTCACCTTCCACTTTTACCTTGCAGTCGCCGACGATCTTAGCTTTTCGTGGCGCCCGTTCACCTGTAAAATTTTCTATCAACACGATGCCATCTTCAACTTTAACAGAGATTGGAAAGTGGGAAAACACGATCTTTAACTTATAGGTGAAGCCTTTCGTCACCCCAATTATCATATTCTGGATGTGAGAGCTGATTGTTCCAACAACAGCCGCTTCTTTTTTGCGCGGCCAGTTTGTTTGAATTAGAACCGTATGCCCGTTCTTTTTAATAGATATAGGGGCGTGAAAAAAATCCTGAGTTAAAATCCCCTTTTCCCCTTTGACGGTGATTTTTCTCCCATCTATATTAACTTCCACATTTTCCGGAACTGGAACGCTTCTGGTTACTTTTACAGCTCTCATCTTTCAACTGTCCTAATAGACAAACGCAAGAAGTCGACCGCCAACTCCCTTACTACGAGCTTCACGGTGGGATAACACCCCTTGAGGGGTAGAAACAATGAGAACCCCCATTTCTCTGGATGGCAGAAACTTCTTTTCCCATTTCTCAAATTCGCTGGTTTTTACTGAGAATCGTGGTTTTATGGCTCTACATTTATTTATCCGCCCTAAAAGTTGTATCCTAAATTTTCCAGCACGTCCATCGTCGATAAATTCGAATTCTCCGATGTAACCGTTTAGTTGTATTACCCTTAAAACCTGGCCTAACAGTCTAGATGCGGGGTAAATCACACATTCACGCCTACTCCGCATCTCGTTGTTCATAATAGACGTTAACCCATTTGCAACGGTGTCCATCAACGTCAACCTTTCACACGCCCGCCTTCCTACTCATATTTTTTGAATCCAAGTTTCTCTGCAACCTCCCTAAAACATTGACGACATAGATATAAACCATAACGTCGAATGATAGGCCCATGAGAACCGCATCGTCTACATCTTCGACTGCCTTTGCCGTACTTCCTCTCTTTCTTAGGTTGCTGCTTTCCCATCGTAATCACTCTTATACAATCTCTACTCCTGTCAAGTTTTTGATGAATACCATCGCCTCGTCAGGAGTCATCGTGTGCTCCGCTCCAACTTTGGACCTAGCATGACGCCTGTACTTCACTCGATATCCAGGTCTGCTTACGGTAACGGAGATGTTCATCCCGAACATGCCTAACTCCGGCACGTATTTTACACCAGGTAGTTCAATATGCTCTTTAATCCCAAACGAAAAATTACCACAGTGGTCAAAGCTGCCTCTTGAAATTTTGTTGTCTACAGCCTCAAAAGCTTTTTTAAGAAAACCTATCGCCTTCTCTTTTCGAAGCGTTACCAAACATGCAATAGGTTCCCCTTTTCTAATGCCGAACCCACGTATAGTTTGCTTGGCTCTTCGTTGACAGGGTTGTTGCCCAGTTATTCCTTTAAGAATTTTCATAGCGTTTTGGAGCGGCGTCCCAGATTTCCCAACGCATATGTTCACAGTTACTTTTTCAATTTTAGGTTTCAACATCGGGTTTTCTTCCCATTTTTCTCGGATTTCCTCCGCCGACAATTCAATTAACCTCCGGCAAGGAAATACATGGCTTGGTGCCACCGACTACAAAAAGTAGATTCACTAGCGTTTTGAAACGGTTCCCACTCCCATCTTCAACTGTAACCAACCAGTCTCTACGTTTTTTATCAGCCACTTCTTCAATGTTAACAATTTTTCCATACTTTCCAACGTTTTTTCCACCGATGGTAACAGCGAAAACGTTGTTCTTTAATTTTATTTGTTCAACAATTTCGCGGTTTGGAATGTTTATCTTTAAAACATCAAAAGTTTGATAAACATCTTCCTCACGATTTTTAGGGTCTGCAACGCGGAT
>JAYEKF010000045.1:0-2237 GCA_034660895.1 Thermoproteota archaeon
TCTGTAGATTTTCTTTCATGGCCCTATTGCTAGTAGTAGGCTTATATACGGGTTTATCCCCCAAATTAACGGGAAAGATTAGAAAAAGGGTGAAAGAAGACCCGCTACAAATCTGTTGTGAGTACCCTCGGACACCTGGCAAAAACGTAGAAAATCTCCCACCATGTCCTGAGCCAAATTCGAATCCAAATTGGAAAAGATTCTAGGTTACTCCGGGCAGCCCCACCAATGTTTTTGAAGTGTTAACTTCTGTTTTAACCGTTTAATTTTTAAGTAAGAAGCTCGCTCTGGTAGTTGCCATGTTCCCAGAAAAATTGTTACGTCAAAAAAATGTTGGTGAGGTTGTTAGCCTTGAATATGAAACCAGACAAGCCATTGTTCGGCTTCATGACGCGCAATTACTTAGTGCTAACCTTCACCTCATCGCTCTGGGGATTTGCAGCTAGCATCACTAACACTTACTTTTCGCCCTATGTACTAGCTTTAGATGGAACAGAAACAGTTATCGGCGTAGTCTCAGCGTTGGGAAGCGTGAGCTTCGTAATCGTTGCAATAATCGGTGGACACATAGCAGACTTTTACGGAAGAAAAAAACTGCTTGGAACAATGACGGCAGCTTTGGGAGCAAGCCAATTACTCGTCGCAGCTGCACCCAACTGGCATTTTTTGGCATTAGCTGTCATCGTGGTGAACGTTTGTTGGATTATGGAACCAGCGTTTTGGGCGATGCTGGCGGATTCAATAAGCGCGGAAAGGAGGGGAGTAGCTTTCTCCATGTTTAGCTGCATAAACTTCTTACCATGGGCTGTAATGCCCTTCATCGGAGGCTACCTCATCGACTCGTACGGAGTGCTCGTAACCATGCGAACAACATACGTCGCACTGGCATTTCTCGGAGTGATTTCAGGTGTTGTTCGCTTATCCATGCTAAAAGAAACGGTTACCCCGAAAAAAGAAACCAAAAAGGTTAGCCTTAAGAATTTGGGCGAGCTTGCAAAGGAATCTTTTAAGGAGCATTTTGACACGTGGCTTTCCATGCCTCACGCAACTTTAGCTTTGGCAATATCCTACATTTTATGGTCTTTTGAATACGGGCTGGTTGAACCTTATTGGATAGTTTACGCGGAAGGCATCATCGGCTTGACCTCAACCGAGTGGGGTGCGGTCACCGTAACTGGAAGCATAATTGGATTAGTAATGAAAATGTTAATAGTCGGCAAAATCTTGGACAAGCTGGGGAGAAGAAAACCCCTCTTAGCGGTTATAGCCCTAGATGCCTTTACGTACCTTATGTTTATCCACTGCGTAAACTTCACTCAAGTAATCATCGTCTTAGCTGTATCCTCCGTGATATGGTCCTTTTATCAGGCAACCTACTCCTCGTTAGAAGCTGATCTGGTGCCGAAACAAAGGAGAGGACGGGTTTACGCAGTGTTCAGTGTTGCTTGGTCAGCGTTTAGCATACCAGCAAGCTTGGCAGGCGGTGTTATCTACCAACAAATTAATCCTCAGCTATCCTTCATACTAGCTTCAATTGTTGTGATGCTATGCTTCGTTACAACCGCGAAATTCATTCATACTCCAAACAAAACAACAAAAAACAGCAACCCACCTCGATCATAGTGATCGCATCGTTTTCAAAAAAAGTAAAAAAGGGGGATAGATGATTTATTTTTCTTTCGCAAGGACATAGACTGCCTTGAAGGCTATTATGACGACTGCTGGAGCCACGAATGCTACAATGTAGTTCAGTATACCAGTTGCCCAGTAATATAGTAGTTCATGAATTCGAGTAAGAGGTTCCCAGACATCTGCTGCTGTGCCAACTCCTATTCTTGCTACCATCAAAGCAATTCCAGCCATAAGGAAAGGTGAAACTTCCTTCGCCGTTATACTTACAAGTCCCACTATGATGCCTAAGATTAGCATGATCAATGTTACATAACCGTTGCTGTCTGCTACGCCGGAGTCGTCCCAGTGATCTGCTGCATCGTAGGCCATGTAGCCGACTGCCAAGCCTGCTATGATCGCTATGACCACGAAGGCCATGAAAGCGTATTGGGCTATTTGTTCAGTTTCCATCTTTTTCGCCCCTACGTGAACCATTTTATTCATCCTTTGTTTTTATAAGTCTTGCGTATAAGAACTGTTTTCAAAAGGAAATTTTGTGGGCGGAAATCTTAAAAAAGCGGGAAATCGTCTTGTTTTAGTGTTTCTGTCGTTCAAAAACTTTTAAA
>JAYEKF010000046.1:0-11505 GCA_034660895.1 Thermoproteota archaeon
GGAGACCTTGGGAATCGTCGGAGAAACTGGATGCGGAAAAACTATGACAGGCCTTTCAATTTTTAACTTAATTCCTCCTCCAGGACGCATTGAGGGGGGAAGAGTTCTATTCACAGGTAGAGATGGAAAGACGGTGGATCTCCTAAGCCAAAAAGAGAGCGTTCTAACACATGTTAGGGGAAAGGACATCTCTATGATTTTTCAAGAACCCAGCTCCGCTCTGAACCCTGTGTTCACGGTCGGTAACCAAATTTCAGAGGTCTTTTTACATCACAGGAGAGAAGAACTGATCAATAGTGCAATCAACGAACTTGAAAAGGATGTTCAAAGTGCAGGAGCAACATCGTTGAAGGGGCGCATTTATAAAATTGAAAGAAACATTTACTCGAAAATGTTGAAAAACCCGAATTCTCTCTCTTTAAGGGTGCTCTCAAAAACTCCAATAATCAAAAGGTACAAGGGTAGAATGAATAAAGAATGTAGAAAACAAGTTGTTAACCTTCTGAAAGAGTTAGAGCTACCCGACCCGGAAAGGGTTATCGATATGTATCCCCATGAACTCAGCGGCGGCATGCAACAACGGATAGTAATAGCTATGGCGCTAGCTTGTAACCCATTACTCTTAACCGCGGACGAGCCAACCACTTCTCTTGACGTGACTATTCAAGCTCGAATTTTAGATCTGATAAGAAGACTTAAAAAACGGTTCGGCGCATCCGTCATTTTCATAACACATGACTTAGGAGTTATCGCTGAAATGTGCGATCGCGTGGCTGTGATGTACGCTGGAAACATGTGCGAAATAGCGGATGTGGTAGAAATTTTCAAGAGACCTTTCCATCCGTATACCAAGGCATTGATGGAGTCCATCCCCAGAGTTGGAGAGGAATACAAGAGCATTAGGGGCACCGTCCCAAATCTCATTGATCCTCCTCCAGGTTGCAGATTCCATCCTCGATGCTCCAACGCTATGGAAATATGTGCGAAAGTAAAGCCCGAAATGATAGAAGTTAAAAAAGATCACTTTGTTTCATGCCACTTATTTGACGGGTGTAAAAAATGACGACACTGTTAGAAACAGCAGGGCTGAAAAAATACTATCCAATAAGAGGTGGAGTTTTCAAAAGAAGGATAGGCGACGTCAAAGCTGTAGACGGTGTCAGTCTGAGCGTTTCTAAGGGAGAATGCTTCGGTTTAGTTGGAGAATCAGGATGTGGAAAGACAACCTTTGGCAAAACTGTAATCCGATTACTTAAACCGACTGCAGGTCACATTTATTTTGATGTTCCAAACGATGTACTGGAAGAAATAAACAAACTTGAGAATTCAAACCAAAATTCTCAGGAACTAAAAAAACTTAGAAAAAAATACGATCTTGCCACTTACGGGGGCCGACAACTAAAAAAAATGAGGAAAAGGATGCAAATAGTCTATCAAGATCCGTCGTCTTCCCTTAACCCGCGAATGCTTGTCAAAGACATCGTGGGGGAACCCCTTGTAGTGCAGAAGTTGGCGAAGGGTGGGAATCTTAGGAGAAAAGTCATAGAAATTCTTGGCAAAGTAGGACTGACAGAACGACATTTATATCGATATCCACATGAGTTCAGTGGGGGACAAAGGCAAAGAATTGCGGTAGCAAGAGCCTTAGCGGTCAACCCAGACCTTGTTATTCTCGACGAGCCAACCTCTGCTGTAGACGTATCCGTGAGAGCCCAATTGCTTGACCTACTTGAAAAGCTCCAGAAAGAATTAGGTTTAACCTATATCTTCATCAGCCACGACCTGAACATTGTAGAGTGCTTAAGTCGCCGAGTTGCAGTCATGTATGTGGGAAAGATAGTGGAGTTGGCGGAAACCGCAGAACTTTACCACAACCCGCTTCACCCCTATACTCAAGCTCTGATGTCCGCAAATCCAGTTCCAGATCCAACGGCGAAGAAGAAACGAATCATACTTCCCGGAAACGTACCAAGCCCGGCTAACCCTCCTCCAGGTTGCAGATTTCACCCTAGGTGCTTCAAAGCAATGGACATTTGCAGGAGAGAAGAACCTCCACTCATAGACGTGGGAAATGGACATTTCGTAGCTTGCCACCTAATTAAAAGTTAACCTACTTCATTTTTTTTAAATTTCGTTGGGTAAATTTTGGGGCGAATCGAAAGGTTAGCCTCAAAAGAATTAATTTAGATAAATATTTATTCAAGTAAAACAAGAAACTAACTAGAGAAGAGGGGAGAGGAAGCATTGGTCTGCTTCTTGGTTGAAATGAAATGCCCTCAACACGGCCTAGAGCGTTTTAGAATCAAAGTTATAAAAAGATATAACATGCCTGCAGATGAAATAAAACCAAAACTTCGAACTAAACCTGTACCTGGTAGCCTAAGTGGTTTATATGTGGGGAGAAGGGTTGGGGAGGAAAAGATTAAGGATTACTTGATTGAGTATTTCCGTAGAAAACATATGTGGGAAAGCGTAATAAAAATAAGGATGCGGACATAAAATAGGCAAAGAGTTCTATCCTTATTTAACTAAAAAGATGCCGCAAGGTTGTTTTACGATTCACCAGCAACAAGAATTTAAGTTTCCATACCAATGTTTTTGTACGGGTATATTATTGCCGATGGACCTGGACATCCTCGCAATAGCTGTCACCGAGTTGCTCGGGGTAGTTTTCTTTATCTCTGCTCTTCTGTTTCTAAAGTGGTCTAAAAAAATGGGAACTCTACAAGAGGAGTTGAAAAGGAAAGCAGAAAATGACAAAAGAAGTTGGGAGCCATGCTATAGTTACAAATGGGTAATGAATCGTACATTAAAATCCAGAAGCCCACTTGGGCAGCTCGTGCATTCAATAGGTATAGGAGGATTTTTGATGATAGGCATGTTAGCATTAGGTGTTTTTATAAGTATTACTCTTTTAGTAATCTTTTGTAGCGCTGGATACTCGCTTCTTATAGCTTTGACAGGAGGCGCCATCCTTTTTGAAACAGACGCTTTTGAAGCGTATAGTTACAGTAGAGCACTCCGTAAGGTTGGGATAGACCAACTAGTCGAAGAGGATCAAGGGTACATGGAGACGGCGATGGAGGTCTTGAAAATGGCCGCCTTGCGTTCTCTTATTGTTGGAGTTATTTTTGTGGTGGCTGGACCGTTCATCCCCTACTTTTTGTACGGTCTGTCTTATGCCTTGGCGTACTACATGGAATGCACCCTCTTCCCAACAGTTGGATCGCTTCAGAGGATTTCTAAGTTTGTCAGTATGTTTGTCGGTTTCATTTTGGTAGCAGTCCTTCTTTATTTGCCAGAGTTGATAAGTCGAATCTTATTCCGTAAAGTGAAAAAACAGATCCGGAAGATGTTCTAACGGATAAAAAATTATTAATTCATTCAATCTTTTCCATAAATCTTATCAATAAGTTTCTAAAACTTCTATGGTGATTAAGTTTAAGAGGAAAAGGGAGAAATGAGGAAAACTGTTTGTGCAGCATCAATATTGTTGTTAACTAGCATGTTAACACTCGCTTTTAACATCCAACCAGCTTATGTAAAACCGGCGTTAGCAACCATTTACGAAACAAGCCAACAATACCCACCATTCAATCAAAGTCACATCATCGTGGCGGCAATGTGGTTGGATCCGCGGACTGTTGATCCCGCTTGGGCGTACGACTCCATTAGTTGGGAATTGATTTTTAACGTTTACGAACCGTTAATATTCTACGCTGTTAACCGGTCTGCTCCTCCAGCTCAAGCCGGGAAAGTGGATCAATTTGTTCCTCGCCTCGCTATAAACTGGACTATCAGCTCAGACGGAAAAACCTACACATTCAAGATAAGAGAAAATGTGAAGTTCCACAACAATGAAACGCTTACAACAGAGGATGTTGAATACTCGTTTGAGAGGGCGATGGTGCAGGATAAGAATGGTGGTCCAACATGGATGATCTATGAAGCTTTGCTGGGCTGTTGGGACGCCAACCTTAGTGATCCAAATTGGCATTTGAAAATAGAGAACGCTGTGCAACACAACGATACGCACGTTTGGTTCAATCTTGTCAAACCGTATGCGCCCTTCCTGCAAATCCTATGTCAGCCCTGGTCGTCTATAGTTAACAAGAAGTTCTGTGTGGAACACGAGGACTGGCCAGCCAACGAAACCGTTGGAAAATGGTTCTGGCCGGGTGGAAACTGGACTCAATATCACAATCCTGATACTTCACCTTTGGATACTGGTGGTGACTGGATGTGTGGCACTGGTCCCTACAAGCTTGACTATTGGACCCATGATGTGGAATACTCACTTGTCAAATTCGATGATTACTGGGGAGGATGGCCAGCTCCTAATTGCAGCAACTTTGTTAGCAGAGCTACTTTTAAGAAAATTGAATATTGGAAATACCTATACGATGGATTCGTAGATGGAAGCTTTGACATAATATATGTTCCAAGGGAGTATTATGAACAGCTTGAGGAAGTGCCTGGAGTTAGATACATAAAAGATTTACCTTCACTAGTATGCGGCGCCTTCTTCTTCACCTTTAACATCAACACAACTAGCCCATATATGGGAGTCCCAAGAGGGCTACCGCCCAGCACGTTCAATGAAACGGGAATTCCACCTGACTTCTTCTCCGATGTCGATGTGAGAAGGGGGTTCGCACACAGCTTTAACTGGACCAAGTACATAGAACATGAGTGGAGCTATAAAGGAGAGGCGATTCAGTCAGCCAGCCCAGTAATTGAAGGGCTACCGTATAGAAACCCAGACCAAGAGAAATACCAATTCAACTTAACTGAGGCTGAAACATACTTAAAGAGGGCCTGGGGCGGCAAAGTGTGGCAGGAAGGCTTCACCATGACACTTGCGTACAACACAGGATCCGCCCCAAGACTCATATGGGCGGAAGTGTTTGAGGAAGGCGTCGAAAGTCTAAATCCCAAGTTTCATATCAACCTTGCGGGGGTAAGCTGGCCCACTTATCTGGAACACTTGGTACACTCGGAGTTACCCATGTTCGATCTAGGTTGGCTAGGTGACTATCCAGACCCGCACAACTTCGTCGAACCTTTCATGCACAGCGAGGGCGACTTCATAATTTTTCAGGGTTACTGGAACGAAACAGTTGACGACTTAATAGAAGCGGGACTAAGAGCCACAAACACAACGAGGAGACGCGAAATCTATTACAAACTGCAAAGCATCTACCATGACGACTGCCCAAGCCTTCCGTTTCAGCCGCTTGGCCGCCACTGGGAACGCGATTGGGTTCGAGGATGGTACTACAACCCAGCGTATCCAGGTCAGTACTTCTATCATCTTTGGAAACAAAAAATGGGTGATGTAGATGGCGACGGCGATGTCAACTTGTTTGACCTCACCATCATAGGAACTGCTTGGGACTCTAAGCCTGGCGACGCCAACTGGGATCAACGAGCAGACATCGACAACAACGGCTGGGTCTACCTTCCCGACCTAACCATCGTCGGCACCTACTGGGAAGGTTAAACTCAACAACAGTCAAGCTCATGAGAAGCTCGGCTGAGACTATGCTGGTTTAAATCAGAAAACTGCCGATTACCACAGATGAAACCATTAAGGTTCCTCCAAGTACCATGACAGCCAAGCCGAAGCGTATCTGTTTTTTGCGGGACTCCACAACGTATTCGGTGTGTCCTCCAGGACTAGCGAATAGGGAAGTCGGAGTTTCAATACGAAGTATTGAAGCACCTCCAGCTATGAAACTGCCGACCGCAAAAATTATTGCTCCTTCGAGAAACAATAGGTCACTTAATACTAATGCCCCGGATTTGCCAGAGAAAAACCAAATTCTTTCACACAAAAAGGGAGTACCTAAACCTGCTACTAGAGCATTAAAAACTAATATACATAAGAACACCAGAACAATCTTTCTGACCGTCTTCGGAACTTTGAAATCTCTTAGCTTCCTTGTCATTCTCAGCACATCCTTAAAAGGGTATATTAAAAACTTTCATTTGAACCTTACGCAAAGAGAAAACAGTCTTCCCTGTTGCCTTCAACGATGGAGAACTCATAACCATCGGCGTTAAGAAACACCATGACTACTCGACTATACCGACTAAAAAGAATGGAATTTGTGCATCTGTTGGTACATGCACACATGTAAGAAAAAACTTCTATGTTATTAGAATATTGTTTCTGAAGTTTTAAGTGTTTGAATTGTATATTTATAGAATAGAAAGGGAGGAAAATGATTGGGAAAGCAGTTTCAGGAATAACGCTAACACTGCTGTTAATGGGCATGTTAACATTAGCGTTTAACATTCAACCAGTTAGGGCATCTGGAACTATTTATATTAGGGCCGACGGAAGCGTTGACCCACCTGACGCCTCAATTTCGAGCGGTGACGACATCACCTACACTTTAACTAGCAATATTTATGATTCCATTGTTGTTGAGAGAGATAACATCGTCGTTGATGGGGCAGGCTGGAGAGTAGATGGGAATGCTTTTGGATTAGAGAAAGTTCTTGGATTAGAGAAAGTTCTTGGGTTGGATTTGTCCCACAGAAGCAACGTGACTGTCAAGAACTTTAAAGTCACAGGATTTGAAACGGGAATCTTCCTTTCCGGTTCCAGTGGCAACATCCTCTTAGGCAACACCGCCTCAAACAACTATAAAGGAATCGTCATCGCTCATTCTGCCAACAACATTCTTCGAGATAATACTATGCTTGACAATTGTTTTAACTTTGGAGTTTTCGGTTCTGCCCTATGCGAATTCGTTCAGGACGTTGACACTTCCAACACTGTGAATGAAAAGCCTATCTATTATCGGGTAAATCAACATGACAGTCAGATTCCAGCCGATGCAGGCTACGTGGCTGTAATAAACTCAACAAACATAACGGTAAAGAACCTAAACCTTCAAAGCAACTTGCAAGGCGTTTTATTCGCACATACCGTCAACTCCACTATAGAAGACAACAGTGTCTTAGATAACCGCCATGATGGAATCAAGCTCTACTCTTCCAACTACAACACCATCTCGGGGAACACCGCGTCGAACAATCGGTGGTCTGGAATCAAGCTCTACTCTTCCAACTACAACACCATCTCGGGGAACAATATCATAAATAACGCAATTCAAGCCTACGATAACGGCACCAACACATGGGATAATGGTGCTGAGGGAAACTATTGGAGCGATTATACTGGTGTTGATGTAAAGAGCGGTCCTAATCAAGATGAGCCTGGCAGTGATAATGTAGGTGATACTCCATACATTATCGATGCAAATAATACAGATCATTACCCGCTCATGAATGCTTGGGGCGCCCCCTCTCCACCATCATATAATCTTACAATTTCTAGTTCGCCTACTGGAGTACTGTTTACAGTTGATGGTGTACCTCGTACCACTCCTTGGGCAGGAATCTACAATAAAGGTGCTTCGGTTAGTTTGGTTATGCCAGAAAACTATAACGGATACATCTGGTCTCACTGGCTTGAAGATAGAAACAGTAGCAGAACCAAGACAATTACGTTGACTAATAATACCACATGGACTGGTGTGTTCGCGCGCGGAGTTCTTCCACGCATGTACGTATGGATTGGTTTAATTTCAGCGATAATATCCACTGTAGCAGCGTCGGTTGTCTATGTTAAATACAGAAAGAGGAAAAAACAAACTTAACAGTCCATCTTTTCATACCAAGACTGATGTTTCTTCCAAAATCCTATCAGTTCTCCAACGCCGTCAAGTTAATTCGTCTAAGCGAAATTTCTCTTCTTCATTTCCTCCTCCCAAACGATTCATAGTGAACGATTTCGCTTAGAGGTCTCCTCGATGGAGCAACAGGTTTTTCAGCGGGATGCCCAATTGGAACAATAGCAACTGGTCGCATACCTCTAGGCGTGTTCAGCACATTCTTCGCTTCCTCCTCTTGAAAGGCTCCAACCCAACAAGCTGCAAGCCCAAGAGCGTAAGCCGTTAACAACAGGTTTTGCGTAGCCGCCGCTGTGTCTTGCAGGCAATAAAGGTTCACGCCTCGATCGCCGTACGTTTGACCCGATCGAACTTCGTTGGCGCAGACCACAATTACAACGGGGGCTTCCTCTATGAAAGTTTGGTTTAATGCGGCTTCAGCTAATTTTCGTTTGGTTTCTGCGTTTCTTACCACAATGAACTCCCAAGATTGGACGTTTCCAGCGGATGGAGCCCACCGAGCTGCATCGATCAACTGATGCACTTGCTTCTCGGAAACCGGTTGGTTAGTGAAAGCTCGCACGCTTCTTCGGTTTTTGATCGCCTCAAACACGTCCATTTACGCTTCCTCCCCAGCTAAGTTTTACAGTTTCCTACTTAAAAGTGACAATTAATGGTTTCAACCGACTAAACATCTACTGCTTTTTTAGGAATCGATTTGGAAAATGATTGTTCCTCGTTTGCGAAAGAATTTAAGTGGTTAACCGTGATATCCACAGTTTGTAAGGAGGCTTAGTTATCTTGCCTTGTAAAGAAAACGTGGCTACTCAGCTGCTTTATCGTTGTGACGCTTATTTGAGGGAGTTTGAAGCTGAAGTTTTGAAAGTTGTGAAACAAGATAACAGTTTCGGCGTGGTTTTAGATCGCACCGCTTTTTATCCTGGGGGTGGAGGTCAACCCGCTGACTGGGGTGTCATTAAGGGACGGAGAGGAGAAATCAAAGTTGTAAACGTCCAAAGAACAGAAAATATGATAGTTCATGTTGCCAGCCAAATCTTTGGTAAAATTGAGAGGGGAGACCACGTGAAAGGTGTTCTCGATTGGAATCGCCGGTATGCTTTGATGCGAAACCACACGACTGCTCACCTGATGGCGGAGGCGGTTCGAAAGGCGTTAGGCGCTCCAGTGAAGATTGTGAGTTCCGCGGTGGAGGTTAAGAAAGCTCGGCTGGACTTCAATTATGATGGTTCGCTGAAGCCCTTCTTTTCGAAAATTGAAGAAGCCGCTAACAGAGTGGTTGAGGAAGACCGGAAGGTAATTGTGAAGGTTATGCCGCGGAAAAAAGCTGAGAGGTATGTGAAACGTTTTCATGAAAGCTTGAAGATTCTGCCGCCTCAGGTTCAAGAGGTTCGGATTGTGGAGGTTCAGGATTGGCATGCATGTGCGTGTGGGGGAACCCACGTGAAAAGCACAGGAGAACTTGGAAGAGTGAAGATTTTGGGAAGAAGGTCAAAGGGTAAGGGCGTGGAACGAGTTGAGTTCGCATCGGAAAAGCCTTAATTTCAACCATGGAAATCTCATTTTAAATGGTAAGAGAAACACTTTGACTCTTTTATGCGGATAGAGAACCCAAGAATGACTGATGCGATTGAAGGTACATAACAAAATTTATGAGGAAAGATGTTTCATTTTGAATGAACTTAAACTGGGAGCTTTACTAAAAATTTCGGCGGAAACCCAAATTGGCTGGCTCTGCTCTTGTCAAACTTCTTGATTCGCTTTCCTCTAAGCGTAGTATCAAATATACGGTTTATTTAGGCTCCATAGTTTTCTTTTTCTCGTTAATTCTGCTCCCCCCAATTCTTGGAATACTTCTAAAATGGAACACGATAGGGGAAATTTTTGAAGACCCTAACTTGCTATCAGCAGCTATGAACGCAATTTACGCGTCGTTCTCCATCGCCATCTTTGTTTCTGTTGTTGACTTAATTGCTGGTTTACCTATGGCTTGGTATATTGCAAGAGGGAAATCTAAGTGGCTGAACGTTCTCGACACGTTGGCGGATATACCCTTCGTCATACCCACTGCCACGCTTGGCTATTCATTGCTTTTATTCTGGAGCGACCCAAAGCAGGGCATTTCTTCCCTTTTTGGGGGCAGTTTGATATCGCCAGGCTGGCTCCTTGTCATTCTCCTCCACTTCGCATTTTCTTACCCTGTTATAGTTAGAGTAATGGTTGGGGCGTTACTTGACTACAAACAAGAATATGAAGCAGCGGCCAGAACATTGGGTGCACCGCCGCTTACGGCGGATAGAACCGTCACATTCCCAATTTTGAAGTTTTCTTTAATCTCATCTTTCACGTTGGCTTTTGCTAGATCAATCTCCGAAACTGGCGCCACTATGATGGTTGCGGGTGCGTTTGAAAGTGGAAAGTGGATAGGATTTGAAAACGGCCCCATTTTCATCTGGACCCACTCTGACCGGCATGGACCGTTGGTTTTCGTTAGTTTAATCTTGATAGCATTTTCTTGCCTAATTTTCGCAGCCATTAGGCTGTTGGGCCCAAGATTAAAAATGCCGGTTAAGAAGGTTTGGCCAGCGACTGAAAAAAGATTAAGTAGTTCTCACATTGCGTCAACAAGAAACAGTATAACGCTTTTGATTTTCTTTGCTTTGGTTTTTATTCCGTCACTTTTTGTTGCTCTTCCCGCAATAAATGCAGTTTTCACTGGCACATTGACCGATGCACTAAGGGGGGTAAATCCGTGGGGAGATTATTGGCAAAGTCTCCTCTTATCCTATTTTATAGGAACTGTTGTTACTTTGTTGAATGTTATAGTTGGTTTACCGATGGCGGTCCTTATTGCGAGAAGGAGGCTTGGAACTACACTGTCAGCGATTTTTGACATTTTGGTTGACATTCCTATGATTGTTCCCTCAATTGCGTTAGGATTTTCTCTTAGAATATTTTGGAAAGAAAGTTTGACGTTTATACCTGAAATTTGGTTACTGATTTTTGCGCACCTCTCAATCACCTACCCCTACTTTGTTAGGTCGATGTCAGCCGCTATCAAGAGAATAAGCGTAGATTTAGAAGAGGCGTCAAGAACTCTTGGAGCTCGACCACTCGGCGTGCTGAGAACTATTGTTCTACCTTTGACAAAATATTCGTTGCTTTCTGGCGCAATCATGATGTTCACGAGAAGCGTTAATGAGACCGGCGCTACCAAAGTTGTGACTCAACTAAAAACTGCTCCAGTTTTATTGGTTAGTTGGGTTGACCAACTTAAAAGCGGCAAACTTTCTTCTTTAGAAGTAGGTCTCGCCTGCGGCTTTTTAGTACTGCTGTCTTTCGTGGTTTTGTTAATCTTAAGGCTTATAGCGAGAAAGGGACGTTAGCATGATTAATATCTTAAATCCAATTACATCGCTCTGCACATCCAAACTAGCTTTGCGGAGGCGGTTAGATGCCTGAAGTTCGACTGGTGAATGCTACAAAAACATTCGCTAAAGGCAAAATTGTTGCGGTAGACAACGTAAGCTTCCGTGTTCATGATAAAGACTACTTTTCTCTTCTCGGCCCAAGCGGATGCGGCAAAACCACCCTTCTGCGGATGATTGCTGGTTTAACTCAGCCAGATGAAGGAGAAATTTACATTGGTGATAGATTGGTTAATCCTCTTCCGCCTGAGGATAGAGAGGTAGGGTTCGTTTTTCAAACATACGCTCTTTTTCCCCACATGGATGTTTGGGACAACGTCACCTATGGGCCGCGAGTAAAAGCGTGGAAAGAAGGAAAAGGTGAAAGGATTGGA
>JAYEKF010000047.1:0-2192 GCA_034660895.1 Thermoproteota archaeon
ATGTAGACCACATGCTTTCTATGGGGGTCACACGTGTGGAGCTAGGTGTGCAAAACATATACAATGACATCTATAAGCTGGTTAATCGGGGACACACCGTCAAAGACGTAATCGAAGCCACACGTGTATTGAAGGACGCTGGACTAAAAGTTGTTTACCACCTCATGCCAGGGCTTCCAGGCTCAAACTTCCAGCGAGATTTGAAAGCCTTCAAAAAAATCTTCACAAGCCCAAACTTTAAGCCGGACATGATTAAAATTTATCCATGCCTCGTTCTGAAAGGAACCAAAACTTACGAATGGTGGAGAAGCAAAAAATACCAACCCTACGCAAACGAAGAAGCCGCTGAGCTAATCGCAGAAATCATCAAGATGGTTCCCCCTTGGGTTCGCATCATGAGGGTTCAACGAGACATACCCTCGCCTCTAATTGAAGCTGGAGTAAACAAAAGTAACCTCAGACAGTTGGTTTGGCAAAAACTCAAAGAGAAAGGAGCGCGGTGTAGATGCATCCGATGCCGTGAGGTGGGACATCGATGGCTGAAAGACAAAGTGAAACCCAAACCAGAAAACATTCGTTTGCTCATCCGCAGAGAAAAAGCTTCTGAAGGAGAGGAAGTTTTCATTTCTGTTGAAGACCCAGTTAAGGACATGCTGATAGGATACTTGAGACTGCGCATCCCCTCTGAAAAGGTGTATCGACCGGAAATACAGCCGGAAACAACGTCAATAGTGCGTGCACTTCACGTGTACGGCACTATGGTACCAGTTGGGAAGCGCATGGTTGAAGCGTGGCAACACAAAGGCTACGGAGAACAACTTCTATTCGAAGCTGAACGCTTGTCCAAAGAGGAGTATGCTCAGAAAAAAATTGTTGTCATAAGCGCGTTGGGAACAAAACAGTATTATAAACGTCTTGGTTACCGCTACGACGGAGTTTACATGTCTAAAAGGTTGACGTGACGTTTTTGCGGTGTACGGTCTAATCCTGCAGAGAGGAAGAAGCACAGTTCCACTTGGAGGAGTAAAAGTTTTAAGATTTTGCTGGTTTATGTGATGCTTGCCGGGATATGTTTGCCGGGATTACGCAAAACATGATTTTTTGCATTCCGTAGGCAGAGCGGACTATTGCGCAGGCCTTGAGAAGTACATGAGAGCCTGTGGCCCTGTTGGGCCTCATGGGTTCAAATCCCATTCCCGGCGCCAAAAACTGCTGTTTCAACTCTATTACTGTAAAACGTAAGGCAATTGACGTGATGTTGGCTATTTTATTAATGGATTTTCTAAATTTTTGAATACGTTGCGCAGTTCGGTTACGTAGTTTGTGAACGTGTATCCTTGTTTTGTTTCGTACTCGAGTCCTAAACTTGAATACAGCTTTGTGAGAACTGTATGTTCAATTACTTGAGCTCCTGAGGATAGAAGCTCCCGTAAACCTTCAACAAAGACTCCTAGATTTTCTGGGATTTCTTCTCGTATCAGTGAGTGTTTTCTTTCTAGGTAATTGTAGATGATCTCCGTCGCTGTTTTTCCGAAAATCTGTTTCAAGTTGTAGTCAATAACTTGTAACAAAAACTGGTTGAATTCGCCTCTGCTCATTTTCATCTGTTCAATTTCCCATTTTTTCCTGCTCACGTAAAGGACACCTTTCATACAATATTGTTGAACCTGAACATTTTAGCGGTTCGTGGTACATCTGAATCAGACTCTGAAAAGACTTACGCCGACATGCGATGTACCGGAATGCAAAATGTGTTGAACAGGTAAAAACATGGACTGGTAAAATAAAAACTGTTGAAGTTAGCTTTATTAGGCATCAAAAAATCTCTTGTAAAAACGCCTAAAGTGTTGCCCAAAAAATCATGGAAAGTTCGTGCTGCTTGCTATTTTTCTTCTGAATTCATTAAATTATTTCCAAGATTTTTTCCTTCTTTTACATGAATATGAAATGAGAATGTGAATTTATGTGTGGTTTCGTACTACTAGGATTTGTTATGTTGTGTTGCGCACGTATCTAGTTCAGCAGAGAGAACCCATTCAAGATTCTTGGTTTCAGGAAAACCATTCTGTTTCGTCGCAACACCATAGCATCCATGCGCAGAGTAGTAGGAGAAAAACAGAGATGCATGCAACTGTTATGGCGAGTTCTAAACCCATTTTTTTGTCCCCACGATTTTTGTGTAGTTTTGTTCT
>JAYEKF010000048.1:0-11328 GCA_034660895.1 Thermoproteota archaeon
AATGAAGCGGGATGAGCTGGTGTTATCTATGAGTTTAAGAGTTGGTATGGGAAATCCAGCGATTGAAGTTGCAAGCAAACTCGGCTTTGACTATGTTTATTTTGACTTTGAACACGGCGTTCTTGGGGTTGAAACTTTTGCAGAACTAGTAAGAGAGGCTCGCCTTGCTGGTCTAATAGCTTTATGTCGAGTGCCTAGATTTGACGCAGCTTTCGTCAATCGAGTTGTTGATGCTGGTGCCAGCGGGATTGTTTTCCCGCATGTAAAGACGAAGCAGGATGCGATGAGAGCTGTGGAATTAACAAAATATCGCACTCCAGAAACTCTTACAGGCAAACGTGGATTTGAGCCTGCTTATGGACTTCCAAAGCGTGACGGTGAGAGTTGGGAAGAATATTTCAAGCGAGTGAACGAGGAGACATTGGTTGGATTGATGATAGAGGACAAAGAAGGCGTTGAAAATATTGAGGAAATTCTGTCAGTTAAAGGAATAGATTTTATCTACGTAGGTAAGATGGATATGGCGTTCTCTTACGGTGTTCCCTTCACACCGCGGGCTGGAAGGGACAGCGCTGTCATTGAGAAAGCTGTTACAAAAATCTGTGCTGAATGCAAAAAGAGGGGAATACCTGTCAGATTCAGTGTTGGTGTGGCTGCAGAGGATATCGTTAGGAACGTGAAGAGGTGGCTCCCGAAGGGAAGATCTCACTTGTTCATGGTGAATGACATGGCTCTCCTCATGCAGGGCGCTGAGCATTACGTGAATACATTGAAGAAAGGCTTGAAGAAGTAGACAATAAAATAAGGAGTAAAAGCCTTAGGATTTGACGATGGAAAAACACTGTTAGTAGTGAGGCAGTATGCGTTTAAATAATTACCCAAAAGAAACGGTGCGGTACGATACGCGTAGCGAAGAAATGGCTTCAACTGGAAAAATCCTAGATAGAATTGCGAAAGCTGCCTACGACAACGATAGAGCATATGAGGGGTGTACACGTTGTGTGCTTGCTGCACTTCAGGAGCATCTTCATCTTCTAGACGACGACAAGGCTTATAGAGCCACTTTGAAGGCTAGTACTGCTCTTGCTGCCGGAGTTGCTCGTAGAGGAGAGACATGCGGTGCTTTGATAGGTGCGATAATGGCAGTTGGCTTGGTCACAGGTGGTGAACACTTGGATGATGCTGAAGGCTACGTAAGGGCGATGGAGGCTGCGGTGGAAGTGTTTGACAGATTCAAAGAAAATTATGGAACAGTGAAGTGTTTCGAGATTCAAGAGAACCTGTTTGGGAGACATTACGATTTTTTCAATCCTGAAGACACTGAAGCGGGGTATAAAGACGATGGTTTGGATAAGTGTCCTGGTGTATGCGCAACAGCTGCAAGAATAGGCGCAGAAGTGATACTTGAACTTCGGAAGCGAAAATAAAAGAAGAAAAATGCTTTAGTCGTATTAGAATTCTGTAACTAAATAATAAAGAGTATGATTGAATGACGAGTAAGCGTGATTTGTATGTCTAAGCGAAAGAAGAAGGTAGGTATAATTATTTGTGATCGTTACCATAATTGTGCTGGAGGTAAATGTTTTAGAGCTTTAAAAAACAGGGAAGGAGCTTTCAGCGTTTACAAAGGTGAGGAGGTGGAACTGGTAGGGTACACCACTTGTGGGGGATGCCCCGGT
Source organism: Thermoproteota archaeon (assembly GCA_034660895.1). Lineage (GTDB taxonomy): Archaea > Thermoproteota > Bathyarchaeia > Bathyarchaeales > JAYEKF01 > JAYEKF01. The sequence continues at coordinate 1,680 of JAYEKF010000048.1, forward strand.
GGAAACGTGGAGTACTGTATTGGAGAGATGAAGAAAAACAGTGTTGAAGTTGTTCATTTTGCAACAGGGTTGGTGGTGGGTTATCCTCCATGCCCATACATTGACCATTTCTGTAACGTTATTAAACAGAAATACGGCGTAGATGTGATTGTTGGTACGCATCCAATTCCGCGAAGCTATTACATCACTCACCAAGCTTTAGGAACTTGGAGTTCGCCTGAATGGAAAGAAAAAATTAAGTACGTATTAACGGATGAGCAGACGCGGCTAAAATACAACTAAAACTGAAGAAACATTCAATGAATAGTTTATCCAAGTTTCTTTACTGTTTTTGAACTGTTCGGTAACGTAAGTTTCGAAAAACAAAACAACATTCATTTGTAAACTTAAAAACTCCGAATGTTACATTGTACTCAAAAAAACAAGTATTGGATGTATTGTTATGAAGGTTGTTCCTAGAAGTAAGGTGGTGTATAGTTTTAGCTCTCAACACAAGCCAGTTGAGCGCATCAAGCTTGGGGAACCAGTCTTGTTTGAAACAGAGGATGCTTTTGGAGGACAAATCAAAAACGAAGAAACTTCCTTAGAAGAGCTTAACTGGTCAAGAGTTGATGGTGCAACGGGTCCTGTGTTCGTTGAAGGCGCGGAGTTAGGGGACACACTGTTAGTGGAAATATTAGACATAAAAATAAAGGGGAATGGTGCGATAGTTACAATTCCGAAATATGGAATTTTAGGGGGAAAGCGATTTAGCTCTTCAACTAGGATTGTTGGAATAACCAACGGATATGTTTATTTTGATGAGGGGGTTCGCGTTAGAGCAAACCCTATGATAGGCACTGTCGGCGTGGCTCCAGAATCAGGTGAAATTCCCTCGGGTTCTCTCGGCAAGCATGGTGGAAACATGGATGTTAAGGAGTTAACGGCTGGCACCAAGCTTTATTTACCAGTGTTCACCGAAGGAGCTTTGTTTGCAGTTGGCGACCTACATGCAGTTCAAGCCGACGGAGAACTTTGCGTCTCTTCTGTTGAGGTGGCTGGCGAAGTTCTCTTAAGGTTCAGCCTAATTAAGGATAAAAAGCCTGAATGGCCGATACTTGAAACGCATGACTGGTATGCCTTCCTGGCTTGCGGTGACACCCTCGACGAGGCTGCCAGCTTTGTAGCTAAGGCTGCAGTTGAGGCTTTCATGCGAGAATATAACTGGAGTTTTGAGAAGGCGTACATGTTTGGAAGTCTCGCAATCAACTTAGAAATCAATCAGGTGGTGGATCCAAAGAAGGGGGTTAGGTCGGTTATGTCAAAGGATTTTATATCCCTAAACAGCTTGCTGATCTAAAATTTTTCTAGTTTCTTACTTTATTTTAATTCCATTTCTTTTTAGACCTTCGATTGTATGTTCTAGACCTATCTTTTTCAGTTTTCCGCCTTTGGAATTCCTGTTTTTGGTTCCATTCTTTTTCCGCATGGTGTTCCTTGAGAGTAGGCTCTGTTTCGAATATTGTTCCCTTCGAACTGCCATTAGATAAGGGCTTCTTCAAGAAATAAAGAAATTTAACTTACGCTCTACGTTCAGTTGTATCTCTGGGTGCTAGGCTATGAATTCAAATCGAACAAGCAGAATTCCTAAAATTGAAGTAAGAAGAGTTGAAAAATCCCCCTGTGTTGTTGATGAATCTAAGCTTCGTCGCTTTGACAGTAAAAACACGGTTTTTGATAGGGTGATGTGGGATTCATCGTGGAAAGGCTACAAGCGAATGTATGATGAAAAAGTGCTTGGCATAATTGCGGAGGGAAAACTTGGTTATTCAAGAGTTGACTTTGCATTAGCTTATGCGTCTTGGATAGTGCATGATGCTTTTGAAGGTGGTTTTTCATGGGAGAAAATCAAGCTGCGTAGAGCTTCAGTGGACACTGTTGGAATTGATTGGGCGAAAATGAAATATGAAGTTGATGATGCGCGTAGGATGAGCGTTTTTGTCAAGAGGACGGCAAGGCTTTTCGGTGCATCGCTGGTTGGAGTGTGCAAGCTTAACAGAGACTGGGTGTATGCAGATGTTGATGTTCCGGAGAAGTTTGAAAATGTTATTGTTATGGCGGTTGAGATGGATGTGGATGGAATTGCAACTTCACCTGCTGTTCCCGCTGCGGCTGCTACTGGGGTGGGTTATTCAAAAATGGCGTTTATGCTTGCTGGCGTGGGCGAGTTTATTCGGAATCTTGGGTACGAAGCAATTCAATGCGGAAACGATACTGCTTTAAGCATTCCACTTGCGGTTGACGCTGGACTTGGAGAACTAGGTCGAAATGGCTTGTTGATAACGCCTCAATATGGACCAAGAGTTAGACTCTGCAAGATTTTCACAGACCTTCCGTTGGAACCGGATAAACCCATAGAGTTCGGAGTAAAAGAATTTTGCAAAAAATGTAAGTTATGCGCTGAACATTGCGAGGCAGGCGCAATTTCTATGGATGATGAACCAAGCTTCGAAATAGCGTGTAGATCTAATAATCCAGGAGCGTTGAAATGGTACGTTGATGTTGAACGGTGCTACTTGTATTGGTGCGAAAATGGTGTAGATTGTTCGACGTGCATAAAGGTTTGTCCATACAACATAGCCTCAGCAAAAAAGGCTAATGTAACCCCTAAAGAATTCTGGAACCCTGTAGAGCCTTAAAACTCTGAAAATTTTGGCGCGGGGTGCGGGATTGAAATCAGTGGTTAAACCCGCTTCTTTACGTGGGAGGATATTTATACAGTTTCTATTATATATTGAAGTTTGTTCTTACGATAGTCAAAAAGGGAAGGAAGAAATGCCTAAAACCATTGTTAAAGGAGAAGAAACCACGTTGAAGAGATAGTTTTATTATAAATAAATTTATCTTTTTTAAGGTGATTTCACAGCAGCACAGCAGCGTCTGCTGTGCTCTATTGTATCTCTACTGTATTGTATCTGGGTCATCAGCATAAAATCGTGTTCCTAGTCGAATCCATTTTCCTCGGTTCCTTCGAAGGATTTCCAAAACGGTCTCAAATCTCCAGAATTCCAATCTAAGCTCTGTATAGATCCGGCTGAACCGTACTTTTATGATTCTCTTAGTTTCGTTAACTTCGAATATTTCAAAATCCTGAGCAGAAGTTTCAAATTCGGTTTTTCTAGGCGAAGTAAAAAAATCTGCCTTGATTTGATTTCATCCATCTCAAAAGTAACGCGTCCATCTTATTTCCACCTTCTCTAGCCTATGTTACCTCGTACATCTATCTTCAGAAAATTATAAAGTAGTTTCGATCTGTTTATTAGACTTCAGTGAAACATGAGTTATGAGATTATCACCGATTTTCTGACTTCTCCTCAACCTTTGCTCTTCGGAGAGTACTGTTAGCTACCAGTTTTTTGTGTAGTTATGAACTTGGATTTTTCTTTCGATTTTTTCTTATTATATATTAGTATAAGAAATTTTCAAAAGAAAATTTATTGCCAAAAATTCTAGAGGTTTCAACCGCAATGTATTTATAGTAGGCACAGTATAATGCTATAGTAGATATGCTATAATATCATAGTAGAACAACTATAAGAGTTAAGTTAAAATGGACACGACTACATTTCGGATTTTAGACACTGTATCGGCGTATTTGGGTAAATCTTTCTCAATCAATCAACTGACTAGAAAGATCAAGGAAGTCCATGGTACTGCTTATTATGCAAATATCTACAAAAAGTTACATGATCTAAAAGAAAAAGGAATCATAAACCTAAACAAATCCGGAAAATCCTCTATTATTGATTTGAACTTTCAAAACTATTTGCTGATCGATTTTTTGACAGAAATGGAGATAAGGAAAAAGATAGAATTTCTGAAAAGAAAAACTGATCTACAAATGTTTCTTACAGACATGGATAGATGTTTTAGTAATTTGCATTCTATTAAATCAATTTGCTCTATAGATTCAGAGAAAAACTCGAAACTTAACAAAATGGAGTTACTATTTCTTCTTAAAGACCAGAAGGAAGGAGCAGATACTCAAGATGAGATAGCTAGAATTCATAAGGAATTGCAGAAATTACAAGGCAAGCACAATCTGAGAGTTGACAGTCTTATCTTGGACGAATGTGAGTTCTTTGACCTTCTGGAATCAGATGAGATGAATCCACTTAAAGAAATTTTATCGAAGAAAACCGCTTTTTTCCGTCCTCAAGCCTTCTGGAGTGAAGTCAGAGAAATTTTGGAAAAAGGGGTTAAGATCAGAACGAGGGAAAAGGAAACAAAGCCTGCAGACATTTCGGAAATGGATCTGATTTATAATCTTGCAAGGTTTGGGTACAAGGATTTTGGCTCAAGGATGAGACAAGGACAAAAAATCTGTATCGAGTATATAATTACATCTTTATTGCTGCAAGGTGACGTAAGGCGTATCGAATCCACACCTATAATTTTGGCAAAACACGGTGCCAGCAGTAACCTCATGGTATTTTTAGCTCAGAAATTCGGAGTGTCGGAAAGATTGTTAGGTCTGCTTAAGATTTTGGCAAACATCAAGCCAACAAAAGAAGTAGATAGAGCAACAAAGCTTCTCGAATCCTTGAATGTAAAAGAAGTAGAGGCAGACGAAAGAAGTATTCTACAAAAGATGAGGCTTTATAATGCAGCTTGACAGAAGCCGTTTGCTTGATTTTTTAGAAGTTTTGGATGATGAAGTGAGTAAGAAAATCACCGTTGTGGCGGTTGGCGGTACAGCAATGACACTCCTTAACCTGAAGCTTTCAACAATGGACATTGACTTCACAATCCCTGATAGAGACTATCTTGAGTTCCAGAAAGCCTTGGCAAATCTTTCGCATGGCTTCAAAGTACAAGCTTGGCCGGATGGAACGGTTTTCAGTCAGACTCTTCCTGACGATTACTTGGAGAAGAGTATCCAAATAATAAACTTTAAGCGCATTCGTCTGAAAGCTCTGCACCCAGTTGATATAGTGGTAACAAAAATCGGAAGACTAGACGAAAGAGACCTCCAAGACATCGAAGTTTGTATCGAAAAATTCAACCTTTCCAAAATCCAAATTGAGGAAAGAGCAAAGCAGGTTCAATATGTAGGTCGAGAAGAAAACTACTACAGCAATCTGCAACATATGTTAAAAGAGTTCTTCTGAAAAGAGTACGCGCCTGAGCTAACGTTATTTTAATTTAAAAGATACAGTTACTTATTATTTACACTATCTATCATGCTCATGACAGGGGTAATAAGATGGAGCAATTAGATTTTTCTAAGAAAGCACATTTTAGTGCATTCGCAAAAAAGAGTGATCGTGATCGAGTATTGTGTCTAGACGAACAGCTTCCAAACCTTGAGAATTTTCCAGATTTTCAGATACGATCATCTGATTTCGACTCTCGCGTTAGAAGTATTTTATCATTGGACAAGGATGAAACAATCTTTCTCGTACTGGAAGCAAACGTAACGATTCCAGATGCCAAACAGCAATCTTGGCCTCGAAGTATTTTGCTATTTACGAATGAAAAGCTTATAATAACTCGAGGAGCTGCATCAATACTTTTCGACTCTGCTTTTCTTAATACTCTTACTCTTAACAATCAAGAGTTGAAAAAGATAATCCAACAACATACGGAATGGTTGATCAAAACTCGATCTTCATTTTTCTATACAAACAAAATATTTGCGTATCCAATAGACTATGATAAAATCTATGATCTAAGGATGCCGACAGTTTTGTTACCAAGAATAAACTTCAAAAGGAGAGACAGACCACCATCCAATGATTATAGTATAATGGTTGAGCAGCTTGGCCTACCGTTGAAAGATTACGTGAAACTCCACAAATATTTCCGTACATCACATAGGATGTGGGGTTTCAATTTAGTCATGGTAAAGAAAAGGGGCTATCCCCTGAAGCCCGAAATCAAAGGTAGACTGTTGAAAAAAGGTCTTTCCTTAGATGATAAGTCACTCAGGAATTTGGTTTATTCCAAACTATGCCTGGACGCCCTAAGGCGTGTACCCAAAGAACGAAAACAGATTATAAGCATCCTGTCTAAGTTAAGGGAAAGAGGGGAGAGATATCTTGCCGAAATCACTGTTACAAAAGAAAGTTTTTCGCAGTTAAAATGCCAGAATTGCGGCGCAGGGCAATTTGAAAAAAGCGCGGTACAATATAAAACATCTGAAGGAAAGTACAACTTGCTTAAGTGCAAATACTGTGGTTTCGAAGGATTGATTTTAAAACATGGTGTTTCATACAAAGTCGCGTTTCCAGAATCACCTAAACATGCAAAAGAAGAAGGCAAGGAAACATTCATATTTTGCCGTTTTTGCGGAGCTAAAAATTTAAGTGACGCCATATTTTGTCAAAAATGTGGAAAGAAATTAGGACAGCCAACTGAATTCGAAAAGCCATAACCTTTTTAGTTAAATGTCTCCACCGATAACAATCCGGCAAACTTGAAATACGACATCTCCGATAATACTTCATCAATCGGACAGGTTTAAATCACGGATGGGAATGAATGCCTACCCAAGAAGACCCAAAACCTAAAAAACCATTAAATCAGCAAGCTTTTCAATAAAACTCTTCAAAAACCAATTCTTCATTGCCTGAAGGGATGGCGCGGGGTGCGGGATTTAAACTCCAATTTACCAGTAAATATCCCTTCGGAGCGGCGACAAAAACTGAACTAACTCCATTTGCATGGGCTATAGCATGGAAATCTCCACACAACTCTTCACCACCATCAACAAAGTTTTTGGGGATGAGAATATCTCTCCCCTATTTGAAAGAGTTGCAGGACATGAAAAAAGCTTGTTTTCCCTTCTGCCTTTCTACCGTGATCATATTGTCCATTCGATTCGAGTTTTTCTAACAGGTCTCTATCTTTTAAGGATAGAGAATTTAAGGTTCATGTACCATATGAGCAAATTAGAGTTGAAGGCGGGTCGATAGATGTTGGCGCGGAGAAAGAAGGAAAGATACTGTTGATTGAGGCAAAAGGAGAAGACAAGGGTGGCTATACTTCCGCCGAGATGAATCTTCAGATGGGTCTAGGGCAGATTATGTCAAGGATGAAATACCGTGACGCTGAATATGGTCTGGCATTTCCACTTACAAAAAACTTCACAAAGGTATTGCGGAAATATAAAGGCAGTCTAGCATTCGAAAAACTTGGAATCTATCTTATTCCGGTAAAGAGAAATGGATCGTGCCGTTTAGTCTCATCACCTGACGTCTCAACATTCTTAGATGAGATGGTTCAATCCAGTAAGGGGTAGCATGCGCGCTAGCGTGTTGCTAAATTATTGTTTTTGTGTCAACCAGTTTTCCTTGGACGGTTCACACGCGTAAGATGGATCATAAAATCGAACAAGCAGAGACAAGTTCATGTTAATTTTTAGAATTTAGCAACGGCCTAGCGCGCGCCAATCAAAAAGAAGAGGGCTCGTCATATTTTTATTTACACTCAACGGTAACTACGCTTTTGAGGAATCGGTATGGGTGAAACGATTGAAAGGGGACTTAAGAAATTCGGTGTCACTGTATCAAAGCCTGTGCTTGCTTTGTTTGCCATAATCTTCGGAATACTTGTGATAGCCTTTAAAGACTTGTTGCAATGGATCGTCGGATTATACTTAATAATACAAGGTTTGCTATTCTTCGTCGACTACCTTGAGCTGAGAAAGGGATACCGAGAAATCTACTCTGCACTCCAGAACCTTCTCTTTTTCTTGCGTCTATGCAACTCTCATAATGCAGTGGAGCAAACAGATCAGTCACATTTAGAGTTGTTGTATGCATCAAGCAAATCTTTCAGTTGCAGAGCGTTTTGCCTTTCCTCATCCTGAGGATCAGAGCCGACAGGATATTCTGCCAGAAACTCGTCAGCGTCTTCAATTACTTCATCTATATCAACCGATTTATCATAGCAACGGAAATTCGCACAAGCTCCGCACAACCTATTCAATTTCGCCGCAATAAGTTGGGCTGCAAGCATTCGAGTCGCATCTTCCGCATTTGCCCCTTCCAGTATAGCAATAGCTTCTTCCTTTGAGTAATTGATGTCCCCGATTTCCATCCAATCTATGGGCCATTTTTCAGGGTGATTCTTCCAATAGCCTTTGCTGTGAGGGTAAATGCAAGGATGAAGGATCTTAGTCGTCCATGATGCTTCTGCGTAGAATGTTGTTTCGTTCAGTTGTGCCCAGACGGTGGCTGTATTTGTCAAGTTTCCTTCAATGTTACAGGGAACTGTGTAGGTCAGGTTGAAAGTGTTAGTTTCTCCTGCACTCAGATCCCCTTTCCAGCTGAAACCAAGCGTTTCATCTTCCACAACCACGTCAAAGATATCGTCTTCTCCAGTGTTGTTCACTGTGATTGTGTATTCTATTGCTTCGCCTTTGTTGGCCCACTCGGGTCCAACCTTAGTAATGATGATGTAACGCTCCGCTATTGTTGTGAATGCTTGAGTGGAGCTGGATGAGTATGCTCCTGTTGAATCAACAGCTTCCGCGAAGACCTCGTTGACAAGTGGATTGGGGTCGGTATCTAGGACTTCTCTGTGGAAGATGTAGGTTAAGCCTGTCGTGTTCTTTGCTGCCAAGAAGGGAATTGTTTCATTAAGTTCAAACATTGGGTCAGTCACATTGATGTTGTACAAATCATAGTCAGACGGGTTATAGACCTTTATCTGATACTCGACGACATCGCCTATGTAGGCAAAGCTGTCAGCGCTCTTAAGCACTCCAATGCCATGGAAAGGCATCTGCAGTTGAGTTGCAAACACATACACAAGTGAAGCTGCAAGCAGCACACATAAGGTAATCAATACCGTGGATTTTTTTACGCTTATCATGTCTATCATCTCTCAATTTTTCGAGAACCACTATTTCAACATTTATTTACTTTTGTTATAGAAGATTTCTCTATTGATTCAGATTTGCACGATTATGTTTTTATTGGTCTTCCGTTTTTACATTATTGGTAATGAGGTGATATCATGGGTAAGAAAAAAGAGAAGACAGCTGAAGAAGTTGCAGAGAAAACTGGCGAAGTAGTTGGCAAAGCCGTTAAGAAAGGTTGGGGGATAACGAAGAGTATTGGAAAAGGATTAGTGAAAGGCGTCAAAGGAGAAAAGAAAAAAGAGAAGAAAAAGTAGACGCTCGACCCAATCTTTAGGCAAGAATATCCACCTAACAGAGCACTTAATCAGCTGTGTTCTTGAGCAAATGCTTTAGGAGTCTCATATAGGTTAAAGATTCAGTCACATACAGAATAAAGAGGGAAAAAACGCGGGAGATGTCTCCATTTGTCGCTGGTTCAAACCCGGTCCTCGCACTACAACAGATACAGAAAAGAGGTGCCCGCTATGAGAAAGAAGTTATACGCTAGACAGTAGACAGCAACAAGCTCAAGACTGTGTACTCTATTGTATTTGCAAAATCACGTATTATTTAAAATGTAAGCTAACTTGAATCCTAAAAATAATCAACGAATAACAGAGAGACAAGCTCAAACATGGGTCCTCCTAACTTTTGTACATAATTGAAGTCTTGTAGTGTAAATACACCGTATTAAGTTGCGCACGTGCGTTTAGAAACTTATAAAGTCAGAAACTTGTATTATCTATTCTAAATTAATAGCTG
>JAYEKF010000049.1:0-2146 GCA_034660895.1 Thermoproteota archaeon
CGCAAGTCCAAGCAAAAGGCCAGTGGCGCCCATAATTCTTCCTTTCCCGTAAATTAATGCGTCTTCCCCAGCTATTTTTGCGGCAAGTTTCGTTGAGGTTGCAGCTACATACACTTCTTTTTCTGGACTTGATGTTGGAACCCCACCTATCGTAACCACAAATTTACATCCACACTTCTCTGCAAACCGCAGGATTTCGCCGCACAGTTCGTAATGAGCGGTTACATCATTAAGCGAGGGTTGCACATCCCCAGTTAAAATCAAAAGGTTGTGCTTCTGTGTTGAAGAAACATAAAACTCGTATCTGGGAAGACGGAAAATCCCTTTCTTATTCACCATTATATAATCAGGAAAAAAAGGAGAGTACAATTCAGAGAAACGTTTAGCATGAGTAAACTCAATCAGCCGCCGCACCGCAATTTTCCCCACGTTCCCGAATCCGGGAAGACCTTCCACAAATACAGGTGTCTCCAGCTCTGAACGGAACAGTTGGCGAAAAAAAGGCTTATCCATTCGAACACACTCAAATTGGTAGAATAACAGAATAAGGTATAGGTTTTTCGCAAAGCCACCTCAAAAGATTTAAGGAAGCCTTACTTCAATTTGATGCTGGCGGGGACTCTGCCGTAGCGAGAGAGATTAAGGCTTTCCTATAAGGGTGGGGTAGCCAGGAATAGCCCGCTGGGCTCATAAGGGCTTAAATGCTCCGAGAGACCCAGAGATCAGTAGTTCAAATCTACTCCCCGCTACCAAAAACCTGTTTTAAGTTGCATTGTTCTCGTCGCCTACAAAGGTATAAATGTTAGAAGTGATTTTGTAAATGGTACAAACAAGTAGTGAGGTGAAAAGCACATGGCGAAGGGCACTGTGAAGAGATGGCTTAAGTTCAGAGGCTACGGCTTCATACAACCCGAAGAAGGCGGTGAGGACATCTTCGTCCACAACTCCGAAGTTCAAGGCAGAGACAGCCTCAACGAAGGAGATAAAGTGGAATTTGAAGTAGTAAGCTCATACAAAGGACCGAAAGCCGTGAACGTAAAACCAATTTCAGAATAAAAAATTACTCAAACATTTCCTTAAGCTTACCTAGATTCGCTGCGAGTTATTCTCGCATTTCGTCGCACAACAGGAGTATTCTCTTACACATTCTTTCTCTTTTTTTGTTTCTGTAAACAACCCTCACAATTTTTTAACAGCAGATCAGTTGGTTATCGTTCACCTCCGATAACGTAAACCTCCACCCTTCTTGTTCTAGGTCTCCGCTCAGCCTCCACCCAGAAAATGCTTTGCCAAGTTCCCAACGCCAGCCTACCGTCACGCACAGGAACAACCTTGCTGGGAGCTAAGAACATAGATCGAAGGTGTGCAAAAGCGTTACCGGGATGATGATAACCCCTACTTGCAGGTATGAAATCCTCCAGAAACTCTGCGATGTCTTGAAGGAGGCCAGATTCATATTCTGTGATGACGATTACACCGGTGGCATGACCCGCAAACACAAGAGCGACGCCTTGTTCTATCCCAGATTTTCTTATTATACTATTCACCTCGCTGGACAGATCAACAAAGTCGAATTCTCCTTTGGTTGAAAATTCGAAAGAGTCGGAAAAAACTTTCAACTTTCGCTTTCACCTTCACATTTAACAATTACCATATATTTGCGGTGTGTAAGCACTCTTAAATGTTCTCAAAAGCAAACGATTGGAAATTCACACTCTGAATAGCTACAACTTATTTAACTATTAACACCGGGCAAATAGCTTTGTCGGCAACTGTGTCACTTATACTTCCGAGGAAAAGTTCCTTGATGCCGCTTAAGCCCCTACTTCCCATCACAATCATGTCGATGTTTTCTTCTTTCGCGGTTTTGATGATTTTTTCCGCCACACGCCCCTCCTCTAACTTCGTGGAAATCTTCAGGTCAGGGTTTATTTTGTGGGCTTTTTCCAAAGCGCTGTGCAGAACCTTTTCGAAACGGGCTTTCAACTTATCTGAATATGTCTGAAACTCTGATGGAGCAGAGGGAACTGGGGTTGCTCCAAATGACGGGTATACGTAGGGAGGAACAATTATGGGGGGAACAACGCTTAACAGCCGAATTTCAGCTGAATATTTCTCCGCCAAATTAAGCGCAAAATCCAACGCT
>JAYEKF010000050.1:0-2114 GCA_034660895.1 Thermoproteota archaeon
TCCAAATATGTGTTAACATGTAAGTGTAGAACCTGTTCTAGACGTAAATTCCATTTTTCAGCCTTTCCGCAGCAAAATCAACTTTAACAACGTTTCAGACCAACCGAGTTACGGCGCCTCTGGAACCTGCCCACTGGACCCCTTCTCCCCCCTATATATAGGTCCTCACGTTTTTTCTTAGACTTTGCCGACGAGAAGCCCGCCTTGCGAAAGCTGGTTCACCACCGAAGTTTCTCACGTTCAGTCGTTTCTAGTCATCGTTTCACGTGAAACAATGTTGGATTCTTCAAGCTGTAATGTTTAGGGGGACCATGACCCTTTTTTGCGGAATCAGCTTTCGCAATTGGACGTCTGCGAGTAGGACAACGCCGTAACCTGCGTGTCGACACGCATGGGCGGGGTTCAAATCCCCGCAGCCACACCAAACAGTAAATTCCGCATCGATGCGAATTCTCTAAATAGTATGGGTTCAAACTCGCATCCCACGATGAGACATTTCAGAGTTAACTACCTTACCTATTTGGCTTCAAATTAAGGTGTATTTTAAATTACAACTTTTCTTTTCAATCACAACTGGGAAGCTTACGAAATGATGATGGCTCCACGACAAAAACGAATAACGTTGTTCGTTTTGGGTAGGGGGGTATCGTTTTATGTAGGGTAAACCACATGCAAAAACATGATTCTACACTATCAGAGAGTATTATCCATTAAGCTTAGTTCAACTGTTTTTCGTTTAAAACAGCTTTATTTAATGGTTTCATAATGATACTACTGAAAACTTTAGGGTATAGGGGTGCTTTTTGGGAAAGAAAGCTTGGCGAACCCGAGAAGTTGAATATGTCAGGGATCAGTATCCCAGAGGGGTCCCCCTCCAGGACATCGCTGACAAGCTGGGCCGCAGCATCGGAAGCGTGAAAAGTATGATTCAGCGGTTGGGCCTTCACAGAGGTGCCTCTGCAAGCAAAACAACGATTAAGCCGTTGCAGCCAGCTGAATATTCATTGAGTTTGCCGGACGCTTTCAAATTGATGTCTGGGTTGCTGTTACGCCTTCAGAACGGCTCCATGACTCGTGACGAAATCAAATTTTTTTCAGTAGCTGTCACCGCCTTGAAAACCTACCTTAAATATGCTGAAGACTACGGGGCGGTTCCAGGAGAAAAACCTAGAGAAGAACATGTAGAGGATGAACCAGAACGGATGGAGGATGATGGCGCGATGCTTCTGGAAAAGATTCAACAAATGAGAAACAATCTTAGCTGGGTTGAAAGGCGAATCCACCGGCGGAGAACGAGAAAGAACACGTAAAGTTAAGGACTGCGCTTTATAATGCACATACGTCAGCAGTCTACCACCGCAACCTTCTTTATCTCTGCCACGTACGGTACGACCGGCATCTCATCGAGGATCTCTTTCTCCACGTCCTCGTTTGTTTTGTCTCTGTACGCCTCTTCCTCTTCAACAAGACGGGCTACGATGAACATAACTTTCTTCATAGACCTCACCCCCTGTCAAGTTGCTTAACAGTACCATTTCAGAATCTCCCGGATGGCCCGGGGGCTGTAGCCTCTCTGCCTCAGCTGATCAATCAGCAGCGTCGTCTCCAGCCTCTCAGCAGCCCGGTTCCACCGGCGAAGAGCCTTATTCATCCGTGGTTGCCCCTCCACGACTCAGTGATTTTCCTTCAACGTTTTATCATCTTTATGCAACCGGCTCGCTGTGTCTTCTGCTCTCAATCTCTTCTAGGCGGCGTCGAACGGAGTCCTCAACGAAACCCTTTATGCTCACGTATCCGAGCTTCTTGAACTCACCGATCACCCGCTTAATCTGCTGCACCATCTGTTCAGGTAGTTGAACGGTCTTATAGCGCATTCATATCTCACCTGCATGTAATTCTGTATCTCATCATCTATTTAAGCATATCTCACAGATGGCATATACAACAACACATGATCAGAGGCTACAAACATGAATAGCAGCTCTAAACGGCGATGGAAAACGGTTCAGCTGCCCGAGGAGCTGCTCAACCGCGTAGATGAAATGTGCGCTCACCGTGAGTTCGGCTACACCAGCCGAGCTGAGTTCATCAAGGAGGCTGTACGGCTGAGGGTG
>JAYEKF010000051.1:0-11081 GCA_034660895.1 Thermoproteota archaeon
CGTTGGTGACGGCACCCACACCATCGAAATCTTAGTTGAAGACGAAGCTGGGAACACCGGTAACGCTCTAACCACAGTGGTCGTAGATAACACAGATCCAACGGTAAGCATAATCAGCCCCGAGAGCAACGATGTCGTTAGAGGAATACTTAACGTAACGTTTGTAACGTGGGACAATAACCTTTCCAACGCTTCAATAATTATTGATAGCGACGAACCTAAAAACGTAACAGGAGCAACATCTTTTGCGTTAAACACGACACGGCTAAACGATGGAACACACACCATTAAGCTGTTAGCATCGGACTCGGCTGGAAACGAAGCCGAAACATCCGTGACGATCACCGTCGACAACACGATTCCAACTGCCGAAATCACTAACCCGACGGATGGAACAGAATTGAACGGCACAATAACCATCCAGTTCTCAGCCTCAGATGACAATCTCTACGAGGTCCTTCTTTACGTAGACCAAGCAATGTACAACGTCACAGAAGAAAATTCTTACACTTGGGACACCACCACAATAGGCGATGGCTCACACACCATACGCCTTGTTGCCACTGACCAAGCAGAAAACCAAGTACAAGACCAAATAACCATAACCACAACTAACATCGAAAAAACAACCCAAGAAAGCTACGAAACAGGCTACCTGTCCGGCAGAAACTTTGGGCTAGAAATTGGAGCACCGCTGGGCATAATCATCGGCACCATTATCGCCTACGCCATAGCCAAAAAAACAAAACAAGGAAAGAAACAAACTTGACTTTCCCCTTTTTTTACGTGCGCGTAAAAAGTGAAGGAAAGAGTAAACCTTGATTACCTCATTCATTAAATCTTAAACGTAAGTGTGTACAAGTTAGGTAACATGGCGGTTGCAAGTTTGAAACAGATGAGGCAAGAAACTAATGCAGAACAGGAAGCAGAACGGAAGATTCCAACCTTTTTCACCGAAGAAGGAGTAGTTATTTCTTCATCGGAGGATATAGAAGAGCTTTCCTCGCGGGGTTACGGAACCCTAGAAAACGAGAAGTTGGTGTTAAAGTTGTATGAGACGCTTTTCCTTCTTGGAAAAAAAGTTATTGAGGTTGAGGATGAAAAAACTGGAAAACCCCTAGATTTCCAAAACCTCTTACAAACATTCCAGTCTGTGGAGGAAAACGCTTGGGTGAGTTATTTGATTTATCGGGACTTGAGAAGCCGAGGGTACGTTGTGAGAGAAGGTTTCGGTTTGGGAACAGATTTCCGTGTGTACGAACGAGGTGGATATGGAGAAAAAACCGCTAAATACCTGATTTTTGGAGTTTATGAAGGAAATCCGGTTCCGTTGAAAAGGTTGGCGAGGGCGCTTAAATACGTTCAAAGTCTAAAGAAGAAGCTGGTTTTGGCGGTGGTCAACCGGAGGGGCGAAGTAGTGTATTATTCTCTTTCCCAATTAACCTTGAAATAACGGTGATTTTCATGTCGGTGTTTGAAACGGTTCGTGGAATGAGAGATCTTTTACCTGAAGAAGCCGAAAAAATGAGGCATGTAGAGGCGGTGGCGAGAAAACTAGCCCAACTATACGGCTATAAGGAAATAATCACCCCAATTGTGGAGTTCTACGACCTTTTAGCCGCCAAGTCTGGAGAGGAAATTCGACACCGCATGTATGCTTTCAAAGATTTAAGCGGAAGAAAAGTGGCTTTACGCCCAGAATTCACGGCTTCCATTGCAAGACTTGTGGTTGCCACCCTGCGAAACGAGCCGAAACCCCTCAAACTTTTCTGTACAGGCAGTCTCTACCGCTATGATGAACCGCAGTATGGAAGATATCGAGAGTTTTGGCAAACCAACTTTGAACTCATAGGATCCAGCTACCCCGAAGCTGACGCGGAAATTCTTCTTCTCACTAACGACTTGATGGAAAAACTGAACTTCCGGAACTATTGGTTCAAGGTTGGACACGTTGGAATTCTGCGGGGAATTTTAAATCAAGAAGGTGTGAAAGCGGAACAGCAGAACATGATTATGCATTCGCTGGATAAAAAACAATGGGACAACGCCATCACCATCGCACGGGAATCCAATGTTTCACTTGATTGCATAGCCACTCTAAAAGCCCTGTTTCGGTTAAAAGGAAAAGACGTTTCTAAAACCATTGAAAAAACCAAAAAGCAAGTAAAAAACTACAGCGAAGCCGTGGAAGCCGTAGAAAACCTACATGAAATTCTTGAATTAACCAAACAAAGTGGCGCTAAATTTGAGATTTTGGTTGAAGCCGGATTCGCACGCGGTCTCGAATACTACACTGGAATGGTCTTCGAACCTTATACTCCAGAAATGGAAATAGCGTTGGGAGGCGGCGGCCGATACGACAAACTAATCGAATTGTTCGGAGGTGAACCCACTCCAGCGGTAGGTGTAGCGCACGGAATCGACCGCATCACTCTTGCCATGGAAAAACAGAAAGTTTCGCTGGAACTTCCCGAAAAAAAACAAGTGATGGTTATTCCAGTTGATAAAACGTTGAAGGCAAAAACCGTGCAGATTGCCTTAACATTAAGACAAGCGGGTGTTCTCGCTGAAGTAGAGGTTATGGGACGCACAGTCGCCCGAGCTCTCCAAGACGCTGATAGAAGAGGCTTCACACACACCATTCTGGTCGGTCCGAAGGAGCTTGAAGAAGGAAAAGTGGTTCTACGAGACATGAAGGAAAGGAAGCAACGTGCGGTTAGGATAGAAAATCTCTCAAACGAAATAATTAGTGAATAATTCTGCGATGGGTCTCCATAAAGTTAATAACCTTCTAAACACGGACAATGATGCGGTGCCTATGCGATGGAAATCCCGTTTAAAGAGTTTCAAAAGTTGGACATGAGAGTTGGAAAAATTGTGGAGGCAAAGCGGATTTCTGGCTCCCGTAACCTAATCAAAATGATGGTGGATTTCGGAGTTGAAAACAGACAATCTGTCGCCGGATTACTGGAATGGTACCAACCTGAGGAACTTGTCGGAAAGAAATACGCGTTCCTTTTGAATCTGGAGCGAAAGAAGTTTATGGGTGTAGAATCTCAATGTATGATTTTTGCAGCTGAGGACGGAAAAGGCAATGTGGTTTTAGTAGCGCCGGAAAAAGACGTGGAAGTTGGAAGTGGCATCCATTAACCTTTCATAATCGATTTCGCTCGCCTTTTGTTTCCAGCCAAGTACTCCACCATTTTCTCATCTAAATCTAACCATTTCATTAAGCCAGCCGCCATCTTCGCATTATTTTCAAAAATGATTTTCAAGTATGGCAGCATCTCCCTCACCGACCTCCTCGCTGATATGTGACATTTCTTCCTCACTTTCATTCCAATCGCCGACTGCAACGCACGTTCCCGTTTTGTCCTCCCTAACGATCTAATTCTACCGGGAAACTGGAAGGGAATCCATCCGCCGGGTTTCCCGTGCTCTCTCGCCATCGCAACTCCCGCGGACATAAAATCGATCTGATACCGCATTAACTTCCAATTTAAAGTTGTTCTTATTCGTCCACGGTACACATCGGCTAAGGCCAACGCATCCATCGCATTCGCTAAGTCATGCGGGTCGCTGAGATGTCTGGGAGCGTTCTCGTAAATCCATTCAAAAAGCATGTCAAGGTCCATGTCCGCCATTTCTACAGCCCGTTTCGCAGATTCACAAGTTCTTCCATAAAGAATCATTTGTAAAACCTTGAAAATCACGTCCTTCCGGTTTCGATAAGCCAGCCAAGAAACATCATCGTATGTTAAACGTTTCTTACCCTGCGCTAACGCTTGCAAATCGTTCACCGCTGAGCGGACGTCACCCTCTGAACGTTGAGCTATGAACTTCAAAGCGTTTTCTTCCGCTTGAATTCCTTCGCGTCCGCAAATCCTCTTTAAATGTATAATCACCTGTCTAGCGGTTGGCCTCTTGAACTTCACGAGAAAACAGTACTTTCGAAGGGATCGGAACCTAGGGTCGTACACGTGGTTGGCAATCAACACAACGGGGCATCTTGCCTCCTTGACCACCTTGATGATGGCTCCCACGCCACCTCGATCCTGCGTACCCGCGATTCCATCTAACTCGTCGAACAAAACAAAACGTTTCTTTCCAAACAACGTGCTATACTGTGACGCTAAACCAGCAAACTTCTCCACTGCACTCTTGGTTCGATAGTCGCTTGCGTTTTTCTCAACTAGTTCCATACCCCAATCGTTCGCCAAAGCCTCCGCAGTCACGGTCTTCCCCACACCTGGGGGTCCATGCAAAAACGCCGCCCTTTTCTTTGGAATGCCCTTCTCCCAAGATTTCAGCCATTCTTTAAATTTTCCAATAGCCTTTTTATTTCCCACCACCTCAGACAATGATTTGGGTTTGTGTTTTAGCGTCCAAGCGGCGTACACTATTCATTAACCGCCTTGCCTCATCTCGTAGCCTGCGTTTACTAACCTAGCTAACAAAGCGCTTAACTGAACCTCTTCATCTGAGCCCTGAACCAAACGAAAATCCACCTCACCTACCACATCTGCCAACTTAACCTTCCAACCTTCTGGAATTTCTAGTCTGAAAATTTCTCGGTGTATCTGTCGAATGAGGTCGCTTCCCGCCACTCCATACCGCGTAATCATCTCCCTCAGTTTCTTCCTAGCCTCCATAAAATCACCGCTCATCGCAGTTTTCACCATACCCTGAACGTCTAATGGATTTGCACGTCCAATAACCGAATACACAGTTTCAGCTTCGATCGTTCTGCCAAGAGAAGCAGCGGCTTGTAAGGTGTTCACTGCTCTCCGTAAATCTCCTCCAAAAGCTTCGTAAACGGCGTCTAAACCGCTCTCTGATAATTGAACCTTCTCGTTTTCCGCGATTTGTTTCAGGTACAAGTCATGCTCTTTTCGGGGTAGGTAAGTGAACCGGAAAGGAGCGCATCTAGACTGGATGGGTTCAATTATTTTTCCACTGTAATTCGCAATTAAAATGAAACGGCAGTTTTCTGTGAAACGTTCCATGGTTCGCCGTAACGCCTGTTGAGCATCCGACGTCATGTTGTCTGCTTCATCTAAAATCAGAATTTTAAACGTAACCTCCCCAAGCGACCTCACCCTCGCAAACGTCTTCACGGTCTCCCGAACCACATTGATTCCACGCTCATCACTGGCGTTAAGTTCCATCAAAAACTCTCGATATCCCCCACCATACAAGTCATGAGCTAAACACAGCGCCGCCGTAGTTTTGCCAGTGCCCGGTGGACCTGCAAAAATGCAGTGTGGAATGTTCCTCGCCTTCACGAAGCTTTCCAGTCGTTCAACAATTTTCTTCTGATTCATTATTTTCTTCAACGATTTTGGACGGTACTTTTCCGTCCACATTTCAAAACTCAATTGTAAACCTCCACGACGCTACAACCATGTTGTTTGACCTAAATTAGTGTTATCCGTCTAATGTAAATTTAAACCACGCTGATATTTTTTTGGGCATCTTTCAGATTAGGACAAAGCCGCTCAAATAGTACATAACTGAGGTGAGGAAAAAGCAATCTTTCAAAGTTATTTTTTGAGGAATTTTCTGGCTTCAGCCTGCCACTTTTCCAAGGTTTTCTTGGAATAACCAACTTTTTCGGCTAGGACGTTTAAGTCTGCTTGTGCTAAGTCGTTACCGTCCGAGATGTTTGCTTCTATAAGCTTCTTCTCGGTGGCTTTTCCGATGCCTCTAATTTTGGTTAGAGGAACTACTATTCCATAATTTCTTTTAAGCGTTTGAACATTCTGGGCGTGGGACGTTTTCCTTCGTTTATCGATAGAAATTCCCAGCCTCTTCGCCTCATGCAGGGTTAATCCAGCGTTTCTAATCTCTTCAACGCTGAATCCCCGGCCCCTCCGTAGTTTGGGCTTTCTAGTTGATGAGTATACGACAACGCTAACTTTCTTTTTCATTTGTCTTCCTCTCCTAGCTCTTTACGACTTACAATCTTAGAGATACATTGCTATAAATTGGTGTCGGCTTGTTGTTAGGCAGAAACCGCCATTTTTTCCACAGCCATCGATGGACAGATAACGCCTGCAGAAAAGAATCCGCAAGTTCTTGGATCGTCACTACTTGTGATTGACATACGTACAAGGTAATTTACGGCGGTGGTAAGCTAAATCCGTCCTAGTGCTTGCATGGCTTCTACGATTCTGCTCACAGCTAGGATGTATGCGCCGCTTCTCATGTCTACGTTATATTTCTTCGCCGTCTGGTAAACGTTTCTGAAAGCTGTTACCATGGTGTTTTTCAGTTTTTCATCAATTTCACTTTCTGTCCAATAGTAACCCATTCGATTTTGAACCCATTCAAAGTAACTCACCGTCACACCACCCGCGTTAGCTAAAACATCCGGAACCACTATCACACCCCTTTCATGTAATATCTTATCAGCATCCGGAGTGGTTGGACCGTTTGCTCCTTCCACAATCAATTTTGCTTTGACATTGCCCGCGTTTTGTTTGGTTATTTGGTTTTCCAACGCTGCAGGAATCAAAATGTCACAGTTGACTGTAATCGGGTCTGTGGATGAGATTTCTTTGCTGCCCGGAAATCCCTTTACTGTGCTAGTTTTCTTCTTGAATTCAACCAGTTTTTGTGGGTTCATGCCGCTAGGGTTGTACGCTCCTCCTTTTGAATCTCCAACAGAAACGATTTTACACCCAATTTTATGGAGAAAAACCGCTGCTGGACGCGAAACTTTGCCGTATCCCTGGATGGAAACGGTGGCGTCCTTCAACTCGATGTCAAATGCTTTGGCAGCTTCAACCGTGGCGAAAAACACTCCACGTCCTGTGGCTGTGCCTCTTCCACGTGACCCCATTATGCTTAATGGTTTAGCGGTTATTACTCCCGGAATTGAATAGCCCATAATTTTGGAGTATTCGTCAACAAACCATCCCATTGTCTGCGAGTCTGTTCCAACATCGGGTGCAGGTATGTCTATGTCGGGTCCAACAAATCGGGCTATGGCTGCAGTGTAGGACCTCGTTAGCCGTTCAAGTTCTTCCTTCGACATTTCTTTCGGATTGCATATTACGCCGCCTTTTGCCCCTCCATAAGGTATGCCTACAACTGCGGTTTTTAAGGTCATCCAAGTGGCTAGAGCTTTCACTTCGTCTAGTGTGACCGCTGGGTGATAGCGGATGCCCCCCTTCATCGGTCCTCTAGCATCGTTATGTTGCACTCTGTAGCCCGTGAAAACTCTCATTTCACCATTATCCATTCGTGTTGGAAGTGAAACAGTGAGCACGCGTTTTGGATGAGTTAGTACTTCTATGGTGCTTGGTTTTAGGTTCAGTGTGTTCGCCGCTTTTTTTAGCGGTTTCAAGGCTTCTTCGTAAATGTTTGGGTTTTTTTCGCTCGCCATCTTCTTCACCTTTACAAACGTAAACTGTGTATCTGTGGGAGCGTATTCAACTTTTAAAGCTTACGTGTAACACGAGAGCCAACTCTAATTTTCTTTATTTTTAATCAGATTTTTCTTAACTGTAGCTTTTATATTCCACTAGCTTCTATGTTACAGCGAAAATTTCTGGAGAAGGAGAGTTACTGTTTGGTCGAGAAAACATCAATTTCCATCGAAGATACGGATTTCAATTTCGAGAATAAACCAGTCACAATCGTCGCTAATCGAAGCTACCCTGAAATCGAGTTGGCTGGTTTGAAAATTGGACCCTTAGAAGAAGGAAAAGAATACGAGCTTCGTTTTTGGATAGCGAAAGAGCTGGAAAAGGCTGGGATAGCGCGTTTTCGAGAAGAAACTTTACTGGACAGAGTTAAACTCCATAAGATTCACTGGAAAGAAAGTGTGCAATCAGCTAGGCAAATTTCCTCTCTGCCAGAGGACTTCTATCCGAAACTGCGACGTTATCTCAGTAAACTTAAAGGCGAGGCTAGAAAGAACTCTGAAAAGATGAAGGAATATGGAAGGGGTAAGCAACTGTCCCGGGACATTGTTAACTGCCGATTAAAAAAAATTGTTTCCCTCTCGTCCGTAATAACGCGAACAAATCAGATTCTAGAAAACTTGACAAACGAAGAACGTGCTTTTTACGAACAACTCTACCAAACAATCAATAAATGGAGGGCGAAAATTCTGAAAGGTGGTGTCCAGCCTTGACTGAAGAACTATTAACTGAAGACCCGCAAGAACGTTTCCAAAACGTTTTCAAATCCGAAAAGTATCGTCAAAGAATCTCCAAAATGGTGATTTCCGGTGGCACATCTCTGACTGTGGATTTTGAAGACTTGATGATTGCAGACCCAGAGCTGGCTAAAAATGTTGTAGAAAAACCCGATGAGTACTTGAAGTACGCTGATCGTGCTGCCCATGACACATTGCGGACTGAAGACCCGGAGTACGCAGAAGAAATAGAAACCGTGAACGTTCGATTCAAACATTTACCAGAAAGTACAATGTTGCGAACGTTAGGATCGGACAATATTGGGAAACTTGTGATGGTGCAAGGAATTGTAGTAAGCGCAACATCGGTCAAACCTTTAGTTGTGGAGGCTGCTTTCAGATGTAAACGATGCGGAACTGTCACTTACATTGAACAGAGCGGTGCGTTCTTAAGAACCCCGTTCAAATGTAAAAACCCTACGTGTGGCAGAAAAGGCCCCTTCGAGTTTGTTCAGGAAGAATCCGAGTTTGTTGATTCTCAAGCCATCCGCGTACAGGAAAGGCCGGAAGATCTCCCTTCTGGTCAGCTTCCCCGTTCGCTTAGAATAAAACTGGTCGGAAAAGACATCACAGACGTAGCTAGACCCGGAGACCACGTTTCAGCAGTTGGAATTGTGCGCGCGTCAGCTTCTTCATTTCCCAAAGCTGGAAAACTCCGCCTGTTCACACTACACATAGACGCAAACTTTATCGACGTTTTGAGTAAGGAACCTGAAACTCTATCTATCTCGCCGGAAGAGGAGAAAAAAATTCTTGAACTCGCAAAAGATCCTTGGGTTCACCGTAAAATCATGCGTTCAACCGCCCCTTCCATCTACGGCTACGAACACATTAAAGAATCCATTTTGTACATCCTTTTCGGCGGAGTGCCAAAACATCTTGAAGACATCAACATCCGAGGAGAACTGAACGTTCTCCTAGTTGGAGACCCTGGAACCGCCAAGTCACAGCTGCTCCAATACGTTGCGAAGATCGCCCCACGAGGCTTATACACCGCAGGCCGCGGATCCACAGCCGCTGGTTTAACCGCAGCTGTGATCAGCAAATCGAGGGGAGGAATGACCTTGGAGGCAGGCGCCCTCGTACTCGCAGACAAGGGAATCGCATGTATAGACGAAATAGACAAAATGCGAAAGGAAGACCGAGTGGCCATCCACGAAGCCATGGAGCAACACACAGTTTCCGTGGCGAAAGGCGGTATTGTAGCCACGCTGAACGCCCGAACCGCCATATTGGCTGCGGCTAACCCAGCGCTTGGAAGGTACGATCCTTTCCGTACGGTAGCGGAGAACATCACTCTGCCGGTGACCATTCTCTCCCGGTTTGACTTGATTTTTGTGTTAAGGGATGTGCCGGAAAGAGAGTTGGATAAAAAGATGTCTGAGCACATACTTGAACTCCACAGAAAAGGAATGACTCCTACGGAGTCTCCAGTACCGGCGCCTTTACTTCGAAAGTACATAAGCTACGCCCGAAACTTAACCCCCATCTTAACGAAAGAAGCCTCAAAACGCCTCCAAAACTTTTATTTAAAAATGCGGTCCGCTAGCGAAACCGAGGGAACTCCAATCGCCATCACCGCCAGACAGTTAGAATCGTTGGTTCGGCTTTCCGAAGCGAGAGCGCGTGCGGCTCTACGAGATAAGATTCTTGCCGAAGACGCAGAGGCAGCTATTGCCATCATGAAGAAGTCTTTGGAGCAGGTGGGGATTGATGTTTCTTCTGAGAAGTTAGACATTGACATCATTATGACTGGGAAGCCGAAGAGTTTACGGGATAGACTGCAGATTGTTTGGGGCACCATTATAGAGATGGAGAAACAGACTGGTATAGTAGAAAAAAAGGCGTTGCTGAAGGAATTAGAGGAGCATGACATTGAAAGACCTGAAGCGGAGAGATTAATAGGGAAGCTGATGAGAGATGGAAGCATCTACTCGCCAAAACAAGGCTACCTCAAAAAAACTTAGTTTTTTAACATCCACTAATCTTTCTTCTTGACGGAAAAACGGCTTCTGCCTTAACTGGATACACGTAATGCTTTAAGCAACGCTGTTAACATAAACATGTGGAAAACTCAGCCAAAGGCGGTCTTGTTGAAAATCGAAGAGTTGCCCATACCCGAAGCTGTGAAGGCAGTTGTCATCAAATCTGGAATTGAAGAATTGTACCCTCCACAGGAGGAAGCCGTACGTGCCGGCGCCTTGGAGGGAAAAAATTTTGTTTTGGCGAGCCCCACCGCCTCAGGGAAAACCCTCATCGCTGAACTTTGCGCCCTAAAACATGTGGTGGAACAAGACGGAAAAGTTCTCTATTTAACTCCTTTACGTGCTTTAGCCAGTGAAAAATACGAGGAGTTCAAAAAATATACCCCGATTAGAAAAAAGAATGGAAGGCGCATCCGGGTAGGCATCAGCACCGGAGACTACGACAACAGCGACCCATGGCTGGAAAAATATGATATCATCATCGCCACGAATGAAAAAGCAGATTCACTTCTGAGACATAGAGCGCGGTGGATGGACCAGCTCTCCCTGCTCATTGCAGATGAAGTTCACCTGCTTAACGATACGAGCCGAGGGCCCACTCTGGAAGTGGTGTTGGCTCGTTTGATGCAAGTCAACCCGGAAGCACAACTTTTGGCACTAAGCGCCACCGTGAGAAACGCTGAAGAAGCTGCAGAATGGCTGAAAGCCAGCTTCATCACAACTAACTGGAGGCCAGTCACCCTAAAGGAAGGAGTTATTCTCAACAACAGAATGCTATTCAAGAACGGAAGCTACGAACAAATTGCAGAACAGTCTAAAAACCCAGCTGTAAACCTTGCGTTGCACACCATCAAAGCGGGAGGACAAACGCTGCTCTTCTGCTCCACCAG
>JAYEKF010000052.1:0-2104 GCA_034660895.1 Thermoproteota archaeon
TGGGGGAATTCTATTTAGAGACAACTCTGTGAGACAAAACATGACTATGAAGGTTCCTTACTTAGCAGGGGGAGAAACGGAGCAAACAACCTTGTTGGGAACCCGAGTTGGAGCTTCTGTAGTGGCTGCTTGGGCGCTTCTGAAACATCTAGGAAAAAAAGGTTACAGAAAAATTGTTCAAAGGTGCATGAAATTGACGTTGGAACTCGCCGAGAAAATCCGATCTATCGACGGGGTGAGCCTTGTTACCAAGCCGACCATGAACATTCTTGGAATAAAATCGGACGCTATGAACGTTGAAGCGTTAGCTGAAAAATTGAGAAGTAAAGGCTGGGCTGTTTCCCTTTTCCCCGAGCACATCCGAATAGTTGTTATGCCACACGTTCAAACTCCTCACGTCAAAGCTTTCCTGGAAGACTTAAGAAACATTATGGAGAAAAAGGCTGGTTAATGGAGGCTCAAGCTTGAACATTCATCCTTCAAAAGACATTTTAGGCGCAAAAGGAAACGAACTGAAAGAGAAGAAGATCGTCTTATGCGTAACTGGCAGCGTGGCTGCGGTTCGATGCCCAGAAATCGCTCGAGAATTAATGCGGCTTGGCGCAGAGGTTTTTGCAGTTATGTCTTCCATGGCTCAGAAAATCATCCATCCATATCTTTTGGAATGGGCGACTGGAAACGAGGTGGTGACGGAGTTAACTGGAAAAATTGAGCATGTAGCGTTAGCTGGTGAACACCCAAACAAAGCGAACTTGATTATCGTTGCCCCAGCAACCGCCAACACGATTGGGAAAATTGCTTGCGGAATCGACGACACACCGGTTACATCTGTTGTTTCAACCGCATTCGGCTCGGAAATACCAATCCTAATTGTTCCAGCTATGCACGAGTCTCTGTATCGCCATCCGATTGTTAAAGAGAACATAGAGAAACTGCGAGCGTTGGGCGTGGAAGTGATGAAGTCGAGAATGGAAGAGGGAAAGGCGAAAATTGCTGAGACAGAAGAAATTGTGGAAAAGGTTATCCGCCAACTCACGATGGAGAAAGACTTGTCCGGAAAGAAAGTTTTGGTTACGGCTGGAGCCACCTTAGAACACATAGACCCAGTGAGAGTGATTACAAACAAAAGTTCAGGAAAGATGGGCGTTGCAGTTGCAAAGGAAGCTTCATCTCGAGGTGCGGAGGTAACGTTGATTTATGGCTTGGGAACCGCTGTTCCTCCCAAAGACGCTAAAGTAATTTCGGTGGAAACCACGGAGCAGATGCTCAAAGCAGTGGTTTCGGAGCTAAAATCAAAAAAATTCGACGTGATGATCGCTACCGCTGCAGTGGCGGATTGGACGCTGAAAAAACCCTTTAGCCGTAAGGTTTCCACTCATGCAAGAACTAAACTCACTCTTGAATTGAAGCCTACTCCAAAAATCATCGACGCGGTGAAGAAAGTGAGCACTGACACATTTTTGGTGCCGTTCAAAGCGGAATACAACTTGTCAGATGAGGAGTTAATCGACTTGGCGTACGAGCGGATGAAGGAAGCCCAGGCGGACTTGATTGTGGTGAACGATGTTGCTAGACCGAGCGTTGGATTTGAAGCGGACACAAATGAAGTGTTTATTGTCAGCCCTAACAGAGAGGTGGTTCACGTTCCACTCACCTCGAAGCAGAAGGTTGCTCAACGCCTTCTGGATGAAATCAGCGAAAAATGGAAAAACAAATGAGGGACAAAACGATGGAGAAAAGGTTTAAGAAAGTGGCGGTTGGCGGAACCTTCGACGAGTTTCATAAGGGCCACCGGATGTTATTGATGAAGGCTTTTGAGGTTGGAAAAAAAGTTTTAATTGGAGTCTCCTCGGACAGATTCGCTGAAAAGCTTGGTAAACCGCACATGATTGCAGGTTACGAAGAACGCGTGGAAATGTTGAAGAGTTTTTTGAGAACACGGGGACTATTAGGTCGGGCAGAAATTGTTCCTTTAGATGACCCATATGGGGTAACATTGTCAGGCGGCTGCATCGAAGCATTAGTTGTCAGCAGGGAAACAGAACCGAGAGCTTACGAAATCAACGAGATAAGGGAAACGAAGGGTATACCTCATTTACAAATC
>JAYEKF010000053.1:0-2087 GCA_034660895.1 Thermoproteota archaeon
ACAGCAGTCTAAAACCAGGTAACTACAATGTTGTTCAACGTGAACGAAGCTTTGGAAGCGACGAAAAGGAAGAAACAGACGCCATATTAGTTTAAAACAAAATTCAGCTCGTTTTTCAGAATGAACCCACATCCACATTACAAACGATTATTACTAAACAAACTGTCTATGGAACAGCTCAATCTCATCACAGCAACCATAAACTAAAAAAGACAACGACTTCAACGAATCCGGACAAAAGATGCGAATTACATTTGGAGCCTAATAGGCGAGGTACGTTGAAAACGACTTTTCAGGTTGCTTTTCCATTCCTCCTTAACGCGTTCACGCTTTTTACCGTAAACTTTAATATTTTCCATAAACACATTAATGGTGGTGAAAGAATTGACCATAGTCGCCGTGGACGCACAGAGGAGGATCTACATCCCGAGAGAGGTGCCGTTCGACGCGGAAAAAGTTGTTATCCTTCCACAGGGGAGTTCCTATGTGCTCATTCCAGTACCCAAAAGCATAGTGGAGATCGATGTTAGGGAGTCGACAGAGGAGTTGAGAAGAAAAGCGGAGGAAAAAGCAAAGGAAGAAGCTAAGAATGCTGCTGGAATCTGACATACTTATAGCCTACATGAAAAAGGAAGATTGGCTGAAGGACACATCCACAAACATAATCAAAGCCATCGAAGGAGGCAAGTTGACGAACATCCAAGCATCGTCAGAAGTGTTCCACGAATTATATTACGTTTTCTCGGACTATGCTCCTCTAAGCACGATAATGACAAACGAAGCAAAAATAGCGACAATGAGAAACGTGAAATTCATCGACCCAACAAAAGAGACATACCTCTCCGCGTTAAACGTCATGGAAACCTACAGGCTAACATCCATATTCGACGCAATCTACGCGGCCACAACGCTCACAGAGAAGGTACCCGATCACACCATCCTGTCAACCGATAAAATCTACGAAAAAATAAAGGGAATAAAAAGAACAGATCCAAGAAAGCTAAAATTGTAAAAACCCGCCCCAATCAACTACTACAGGCTTCACTTCTAAGCGGATATGAATTCGTTAAACTTCTTGCTGAAAACTTCAGCTTAGACAAGGACTTCATAAAACCTGTTTCCTCAAACTTCTAAAATAAAATTAGGGCAAACACACAATGTCCTCAGCAATCGAGGTCAAACAATATCCATCAAGCATCAACACATTCAAAACCTAAGGCAAACGCTAAAAGAAATAGGATCACTCTCACTCCGTACTCAACCATAATTCAAAAACTACTAAGCGTACTCCAACCATAAAAACCAAAACAGAAAGTAGCGTATTCGGCTTCAAACGTTCTCGGCATGTAAAAACTAGAGGCAGCGGGTAACTCCATAAGTGATGGTAAATCAGCGAAGAATTTTGAGCAAGAAGTAAGACTTAAGTAAGATTATGTTCTTACCATATTCAAGGATGAAGCATGTTAAAAACCAAGGTTTCTAAGAAGGGACAAGTGGTTATTCCCAAGCAAGCTAGGGACAAACTTAGCCTAACCCCTGGCACAGTCCTAGGGGTACAAGTGGAGGGAAAAAGGGTCATTTTAGAGCCTCTACAGAAGCCACCCGAAGAGTTCTTTGTTAAAGCAGGCTCAAAAATTACAGACCCATTGCTGCATGAAGCAAAAATCACAAGCGACAAGGCGCAAAAACTTCTCAGAGACTTGGGTGTGCCAATTGACTAAAGTTGCTATGGACACTAGCGTTATAATAGAATACATTGACACGAACGGTGAACTCCATGAACAAGCCAAAACCACTTTCTCCGCACTCTTAACCAGCAAGCTAGAAGTCATATTGCCACATCCAATCTTAGCTGAAACATACTATGTAGCCACAAAATTATACGACAAGCTTAAAATTGAAAACCCGCAGATCCTAGCCTCAAAATTCATCGAGTGGCTATACAGACTTCCAACAACAACAATCCCAAACGCAGACACAAACCTAGCCATAGAAACAGGCAAAGCAAAACTAAACTATAGCCTCGCCCTAACAGACTGCTACGTTCTAGCCGCATCCAAAATACATGGTTGCAAGGCACTCTTCAA
>JAYEKF010000054.1:0-10907 GCA_034660895.1 Thermoproteota archaeon
AGGAAGACATCTATAAAGTTCTAAAGAGACGTCAGGAAATACTCGTCGCCTATCTCTACGGATCAACCGTTAAAGGGTACCATGGGAAGATGAGCGACATAGATGTGGGGGTACTCCTAAAGGAGGATTTTCGGCCAGAACCCCTTTATCCAGCTCGTATAGCTGGAGAGATAAGAGAGGAATGCGGTTTTAATCAAGAGGTGGATGTGAGGATTTTAAACGAGAGGCCTTACCGCTTCCTTCATCAAGTGATTAAAGAAGGTCGGGTAATTTTATCTAGGGACGAGAGGGAAAGGGTGAGATTTGAGACATCCGTAATAGACGGGTATATAGACTTTAAACCGTTCTATGAGCAGTATGATAAGAAGAGAAGAGAGAGGTTGCTGGCATGAACGTAGAGAAGGAAATAATAGAAGGTAAGTTTGACATTATTGACCGTAACCTTAGGTTTCTAGAGGAGATCAAGAATTTCAGCCCTGAACAGTTCATAGACAGTTACAAGGATGTTCAAGCCGCTAAGTATTCCCTTCTGGAAATAATGGAAGCCTGCATTGACATCGCTAACTACTTAATCTCTGTAAAAGGTTTTAGAAGGGCTGAAGAGTACAGCGAGATGTTTAAAGTTCTTCGAGAAGAAGGAGTTATAGAAAAAACTGTTGCTAACAAGCTGAAAGATATGGCTAGGTTTCGAAACCTCTTAGTTCACAGGTATGGAGAGATCGACAACAGAAGGGTTTTGGAGATAATAAAGCAAAATCTCAAAGACATCCAGGAATTCGAAAAAGACATCGAGAGATTTGTAGAAAGAGAAGGCAAATAAAAATCTGCGCGGTAGGCTGTTTAGAAATTAATTTGTTGTCTGCGCTATTTTATGTTAGGAAGAAGCTTTGAGCATTAAACAGGTGCTTAGTTCATTGAATTTTGGTTCTATTCACGGGTTTTTGACGTCTCTCTATCATAAGGTTGGAGCTGGACGGAAGCCTTACTCTCCTGTTTGCATGTTGAAGGCGTAGTTACTGAAGCATCTATGGCGCGTTCCAAGCGATCAGCGGCTTGCATTACTGCTGAAGAAGAATAAGCGGATGGCTAGAGTGTGTGGCTTCAAAAGGGCATGATTCACGTCTGTATAGTGTGTGCGCATGGGGAAAGATTTTTACCTGTGGGTTAGATTCAGTTATATGGGTGAAACTGGTGACGCGGGTGGTTAAAGCAGATGATCGTCGACGGATAACTATACCTAGTAAGATCAGGGAAGAGGTGGGTTTAAGAGCGGGA
This sequence comes from Thermoproteota archaeon, assembly GCA_034660895.1. GTDB lineage: Archaea > Thermoproteota > Bathyarchaeia > Bathyarchaeales > JAYEKF01 > JAYEKF01. Next base: position 1,276 of record JAYEKF010000054.1, read on the forward strand.
GCAGAGGTGGAAGTCAGAGCTGAGAACAATATGGTGATCCTGTTACCGGTGACGGAGAAACGTGGTGAGAAACTTTCGGAGATTTTGGGAGATGTGCATTTCGACAGGAAAGCTAGAAGAAGGGGTGAGAAATGGCTGGTGGAGAGACCCCGCGATACTTAGTGGAAACGGATTTCCTGTTTGGACTTAGGGAGAAAGACCCACTTCACCAGAACGTAATGAAAGCTTTGGTTGACCATAAGGAGGGAAGGGTGAGGCTTACGTTGTCCTCAGCTTCGCCATTGGAAGTGATGGTTGTTGCTCTCTCCCAGGGGGTGCAGTTGGAACAGTTGGCTACAGCCATCCACCTTATGGACGTAGAGTTGAGTGCGAATAAGGTTCACCGATATTTGTCTCCGTCGCTTGGTGACATCCGCACTTCGCTTAGGATGCGGTTAGAGAATAAGGAGCTGACTCTGTTTGACTCGTTACACGCTGCAGCGGCCAAGAACAACAGTTTGTGCATGCTTTCCAGCGACTCCATCTATGATTCACTCGGAGTGAATAGAAAAGATTTGGCTACATACTAGGCGCATAAGTGTTAAATTATTGTTCGATGTTGTTCAATTCATGTCAGTTTGTTCTCATCAGCAGTCGTAATGAATAGGGATTGTAAATATGTTCATGGATGGCACACAATTGTTTCACGTAGGTACTTCTTCAGAATTGCAATTTGAAGTTGGTGGAGATTTTTGCGTTAACTCAGAGAGATCTAAATTGGAACAGAGATGAGTTCAGTAGACACCACAGGATTGTTCTTAGAGATACGTTTAATCTGCTGCAAATTATGTAGCTGGGTTTTCTTCCTTTTTCATCAATTCCAACGCTTCTTTTATGTTGAACAGTTTTGCAGTTATCTCATTTTGAATCTTAAAAGCGCTTAAGGATGAGTCTGGTGGGCGTTTGGCTAGCCATGTTCCGGAGTTTTCTAGGTTTTTCATCTTTATGGGTTCCATCAGGTTTTTGGGCAAGCCGAATTTTTCTGCGATTTTCTGTGCAAGTTGGTAGCGGCCTATTCTTTCGGCTCCGGACGCGTGGTATAATCCGTTTAGGTTTTTCTCTACGGCTTCACCTATTACTTGTGCTAGGTTGTCGGTGAGTGTGGGGGTGTTGTAGTGGTCGGTGACAACGTTTATTTTTTGGGCCTGTTTGAGGGAGTTGATGATCCAAGTGGCGAAGTTTTGTTTTTGTGGGTGCCACCCGAAGTTTACGTTGGACCTTAGTTAACGTGTTTTTGCGGTGTTTTGTGTTTTCTTGTAGCCTTAGCGCGTGCAGGTCTAAATTGGGGGTGGAGCTGGGGCAAGTGCTGGACTTGGAGGTTTATGGCGTGTATGCTTCTAGGAGATTTTACTGCCGGGTTCGAAGGGGTCAACAGGTGACTGTTCCTGAAAACGTGGTTTCGTGGCTGGAGATTAAGCTTGGGAACATTTTACGGGTGAGGCTGTATGAGTCGGGTGAGGAAGAAGAGGCGGGATACGGACCGCGGTAAAGCACGGTTTTCGTTCTCGGTTGCCAGAGTCAGGGAAATCGTGCATTGCTGGAGACTGTTTCTTTTTATTGCGTTGTTTGGTGCTCGGGTGTTGATCTCTTGGAAAAGCTTATTATTGTGAGACCTATGACCTTTCCATGTCTGTACCTGACTACTATATCGTTTTCGGTTAGCTTTGATTCGTCGGCTTCTCTTGGCTCACCGAAGCTTAGGTAGAGCACGTCTCTTTGTTTGTCGTATGCTACGTCTAGCTCATCTATGTTTTCTATGGTGGCCTCCATAGGATTCCCCGCCTAAGTATTCTGTCTACATCGGATGTTATAAATGCTGTTCTAACCTCGCCGCCTTCATCCTATGGAACTATTATGTACTTGGAACCGTAAGGGTTGTGCCCAAGTATCGAATTGCTATGTGCTCTCCGTGGCGCCCCGGGACGATGTATTCTGGAGTGTTTATGGTCTTTGCAATCTCATTCTCTAGGTTTGGTATCTTTTTTAGTTCTAGGTGTCTAAGCAACATATGTCCTAGACCATCCCCAGTCAAGGAGACATCGTTATGAAATACCGACTTGCATATACGCAAGATTCTGAAGATTGATGCCCCTGAATTGGCTAAGACTAATTGTACGTAAGAGAAAAGCTTTGCGATGCACGCGCGCAGAAATGTGTGTGAGCGGTTTTTGAAAAAACGTTGTTTTCAACATTCTAACCCTATTAGGCTTCAAATAGGGTGGGATTTATGTGCGTGGAAGGTTTTTCTTTGACTGCGTGGAATGTTGCATCTTAGGGTAGTATTGCGTGCGCTCAGCGATGTTAACTGGAGAGCTGGAATGTCGAAGAGATAATAAGGGTGTACGAGTTTATGATCATGTTGTAGAACTTCTGTGGCGTTTTGGAAGTCTGGTTGTTTCCCCTGTTCATTTCTGCACCAGTCTCCTAGGCTTCCTAAAGGTTTCCTTGGTAGCTTTTTTATTGCGATTTGATTGAACCCTTCTTGTATTCTGGTTTTCTCTGGTTTGGTTTCCATTGTTTTGATAAGGGTCTAAGCTGTTTGGATTAGGTTGTTGTATAACCTTTTTTGTGTTTCAAGTCTTTCCGTCCCAAGGTAGGCAGTGTATCACAGATAACGTCAAACTTTTTCAGCAACGCCAAAACCAGCTTGTCGTAAATCTGCTGGACTTCCGGAACCTCTGCGTGCGACCGCGAAAAATTTTGGTATATATAGGTTCTTGCGTTTTCTTGCGTTTCTTAGGTTGCCCTTTAACCTATGAAGTTTACCTGTAACTGATCCGGTTGACCTACCTAATGCTTAACCGGTTCTCTTGGTAAGTGTGCCCTGTCTGGTACAAGTGCAGAAGCTTCTGTTCCTCTTCCCGGTTTCACCTAGGCATTGTTACGTCTTCCCGCTAGCGCAACTGCAAAGACTCTGTGTGCGGGGGTTTTTGGTGGAATCTGGGTGAGCGTGTCAAGGTTGACTTAGAATGCTCTTTTTAATGGTGTTTTATCAAAACCTTCACCCCGGGTTATCACCCTGGCTTTGTCAAGGTTTCAGGTTCTACTCTTGTTATTCCCTTGATTCTGTCATAGAGGTGCTCTGTGCTCAGTATGGTTTTGTCTTGGGAGATGGCGGTTGCTGCGTGGTAGGCGTCGAATGGGTTTATGTGGTATTCGTTGATCAGCATGACTGCTGTCAGACAGATGTCTGGGGTTACGTCGATCCACCTTACGTTTCTTAGGTGTGTGAGAGCGTTTGTAACGGTGATCAGTTCTTCCAGCATGTCTCTGTTGAAGAACCAGAAGACGATTTCCTGTATTGTGGCGATTGAAGCGTATATGTTGGTAAGTTCTCCTGACTTGATTTGGTTTAATATTTTTTCGGCTACAGGCTTCAGCCAGTCGCTCTTCTTCATGTGTGCTAGAAGTAGGTCTGATTCGATGAGGATGTCAAGTCACCTCTTCAAGTTCTCTTCCACAATCTTCTGAGCTGTCTTTCTTGCCTCCTTCCTCATCTCATGCACCGAGTCTTCTACATCTAACTTCAAATCTTCTAGGAGCTTAAGTGGTTGTTTGGGCACCGGCACCACTGCTATATGATCTCCTAAGTCAATGTAGATGACTCCATCTCCCTCCTTTATTCCATACTTTTCACGGAGAGGTTTGGGTATAGTTGTCTGCCCTTGCCTCGTAACCTTCACCTCATGCGCCAACTTTGGCACCTCACTACTATTCTAGAGCTGTAATACTATAAAAAGGTAATTATTATTACTATTTAGTGCTTGATTAGGGGATGAGGATTAGCTGCAGAAATTCGTGCCCACTTCTTTGTCTAGGGATATGAGTATTGTTCCCGTTTTTTGGCAACCGCATGGTACAATACATCTGTGGAATAGATTTCGTATTTGTAGCAGAGCGGCTGGGCTTGAAACGGTTTTGAAGCGGTGAGATTTCTCTGGATTATTCTTTTAGGCTAGGTGAGTGCTTCTAGTTGTTTCTCTCCTGTTTTGGCTTTAACAAGAGTTGATAAGAATTCGCCTAGGAATTTGCTGGCGTTCATTATTTCGATTTCAACTGGCTTTTCACCCTTGTTATAGTTTATGATTACCACGACATGTTCCTCTGCGGAGGTGTTGTCCATCATGTGGGGGGGGTTTCAGTAGCTGATGAGTGGGACAGAGCACTGACATTTTAATTATTCGGGGAATGTCCGCACTTGTTTTACCTGTTTTACAAAGATTGCATGTAAAGACCATTGATTCATTCTGAAAGACGAGTTGAATTTTGTTTTAAATTAATATAACTTCTTTTCTTCCTTTTTCATCATTTCCAAAGCTTCGTCTATGTTAAACAATTTTGCGGTTGTTTGGTTTTGGATTTTGCTGGTTTTTAGAGAGGAGTCAGGTGGGCGTTTGGCTAACCATATCCCTGAGTTTTCCAGGTTTTTCATTTTTGTGGGTTCCATCAGGTTTTTGGGCAGGTTGCGTGCTCGAATGCAGTTCCTCACTTGAAAACTGTAAAGGCTTAACCTTTCAGTTGATGACAACCACTTCAATGGACAGTGTACATAAGACGAAGAGGGGGTTCGTTACAGGTTGTTCTAAAGCAAGCTTTAAGTATAACGAAATGTATAATTATATTAGATGTATAACTATGACTATTCGGACAACTCTGAAACGTTGGGGTAACTCTTACGGCGTCGTAATCCCTAAGGATGTAGCAGCGAAGAAGAAGATTAAAGAGAACGATGAGATAGAAGTCATCATCAGAAAAGCTGTAGACATCCAAGATCTGTTCGGAAAATACAGATTCGATGACATCCAAAAGTTGAAAGAAGAATTAAAGGAAGGATGGGGTTGATGCCCTACTTCTACGACACATACGCAGTGTTAGAATATATAAACGGGAATGAACGGTACTCAAAATACTTCGACCAGGATTACGGGTTCTTAACAGTTCTTAACTTAATGGAACTTTATTATGCACTGTTAAGTCAACATGGAGAAAAAGCCGCCGAAGAAGTATACTCTGCAGCCGCAAGATTCGTTTACGAGTTTAATGATGATGACGTAAAAGATGCTATGAAACTGAGGCTGAACCTGAAGAGGAATGCGCTAAACATCTCGTACGCCGATGCACTTGGATATCACCTGTCCCTCCGACTAAAGGTTAAATTCCTAACAGGAGACACCGCGTTCAAACAGCTGGAAAACGTGGAATACGTTAAGAGAAGAGCTTGAAAGAAATTTTTTTGGTTTTCGCTATAGAAAGGTATGAATTTTTGGTTGGGAAGGTGATGAGTGCCAGTGTACACTGTAGAATAGCCTTTAGAGATCCGTTTGATCTGTTCTAAATTGTGTAGCTTCTGTTTCTTCTTTTTTCATTGCTCCGAGAGCTTCTTTTATGTTGAGCAGTTTTGTTTTTTGTTGGTTTTTAGGGGGATTGATGGGTGTTTAGCTAGTCATATCCCTGAGTTTTTCGGGTTTTTCATTTTTGTGGGTTCCATCAGGTTTTTGGGCAGCCCGAATTTTTCTGCGATTTTCTGTGCAAATTGGTACTGGCTTATTCTTTCAGCTCCGGACGCGTGGTACAATCCGTTCAAACCTTTCTCTACGGCTTCACCTATTACTTGCGCCAGGTTGTTGGTAAGTGTGGGGGTGTTGTAGTAGTCTGTGGCAACATCTATTTTTTGCCTTATCGTAGCGAGTTGAAGTGTTCTCAGCGAGAGCAGAACATCTGCGCATGTGTATCTGTGCTTTAAACAGTCTTCTTCGTTTATTCAAAATCTAAGAGATTTTTTCTTTTTATTAAATTAACTTTGTCCAAGTCTTGATCAGCAGAGATAACTTCTGTAATTGAATTCAATTCCATAGAAGATATGTGAATATAGTCTACCGGATTAACCGGATAATCGTATTCTGAAGCCCTTCTAATTATGTAGAAACTTAAATCTATCCATTCAATTGGTAAAGATAGAAGAGCGTTGATGTTCTTGTTTATGTTCAATTCTTTTTTACTTTTCTTTTTCAATTCTTTATTTATTTTATGTAAAACATTAAGAGTTTCCACTAAAGTTAACATAGAAGTAGCAACTTTCAGCTTTTTCTGTTCAATTTGTTTCAGAATTTTTTTGCAAGGTTTACCGTATGTTGGGTGGTTTTCGATTGCATAGATTATTATGTTAGTATCCAAGTATTTCATGCAAACTTCTCTCTGGCTCTTTTAACTAGTTTAACAGCATCTAGATCAAGCTTTGTTTGACTGGTTAGAAATTCAACTGGGTTTTCTATTTTGGTTGGTGCCTCTAGCACGATCATTCTTTTTGTAACGTACCATGTCACCTCTTGACCAGCTTTGATTCCCGCTTTTTTTCTTATTTCTGCTGGAATAGTCGTTTGGTACTTTTTAGTAACTTTTGTTTTGTATGGCATAAATTAGTATTACCCGTAATACCATATAAACCTTTTAAATATTCAAAATAATTTTCCTATTGTTCTCCTGCCCGTATGTACCCGTCTGTTTATGTGAATAACTGATTTTGATTTTGTAAGTCATGAACTTTTTAAATAGATGGTTTATCTTTTTGCATGTAAGGTGATTATTAATGGCTAAGGTGGTGCAGACGAGATTAAAGGAAGAGGAGTACAGAGCGTTTAGGGAAGCTCTTCAGAGGAAAGGGCTGAGCATACGGGAAGGGTTAAGGCTCGCTGTTACGAGGCTCGTTGAGGCGGAGTTTAGGGTCGACACTGACGACCCGTTTTTCACCCATAAACCGGTGGGTCGAAGTGGCTTAAGTGATCTTTCGAAGAGGCATGACAAGTACGTGTACGGGAAAAAAGAGAATGAGGCTGTTCATTGGCACTTCAGCGTTTGCCGCTCTCGAAGACAAAGACAATAAAGAACAGGCACAAACATAGGCTATTCCTTTCGCGCGCACAAGTTTAATTGTGGTTTTTCTCTGTTAATGATCCCTTCCCCTAGATATTTTATTAGTTTTGTAACATGTTTTGGTTATAGTGAATGGTAACTTGAAGGTTCAAACTGGGTTGTGGGTTAACAAGTTTGTTTTTGAAGAATTTCACGCGCTGGCCTTGGAGCGAAACGCATATATGGCTTTTTCGCGATATGGGAAAATGGTGATAAAGTAGTATGGTGTTGAGGGGGCAATTAGGCGAAAAGTTGGAGCGCAAGTTTAGAGAACTTGCAATGAGGAGGTTTGGTTATGGTAAGGGAGCTTTAACTAAGGCTTTGGAAGAGGCTGTTGGAAGGTGGGTCTTAGCTGTTGAGGGTGAGCAGTTTAGCTTTGAAAGGGATCCTGTGGAGGCGATAGATGGGTTGCTTTCAGATTTGGATGTGGATGCTGTTAAACTTCAACATGAGGCGGGGAAGATTTGGGCGTTAAGGTCGCTTAGAAATGTATCTTGTTGACACTAATATATTCCTTGAGGTCCTTCTATCGGAGGATAGAAAGGATGAGTGTAAGCGTTTCCTCAGGCTCTTAAGGGATGGTAAAAAAAGTGGGATGGTTACAGATTTCACGATTCATTCAATAATCGTGATTATGGATCAGTTCAGCAAGCTGAAGGAATTGAAAACTTTCCTTCTAAGCCTTCTTGCATATAAGGGGCTTCACGTGTACTTTACAACTGTAGGAGATGAAGTGAGAGCTGTGGAATTTGCGGTAGAACAAAACTTGGATATGGATGATGCAATACAGTATTCGTGTGCATTTAAAGCGAAAGCAGACGGTATTGTGTCGTTCGATAAACATTTTGACGGTTTGAAGGTGCCGCGGTTAGAGCCTGTGGGTGTCATTTGAAATCGGTTTTTGATGGCAGCGTAAATCGTCTTTTATTGAATATTATACCCTGATTTTCTTCAGATAATCTGGTTACCCTAATGTTGGTTGTGGTTTTGAACCATATTCAATTTATCCTCTGCTGGCGCCTTCACCCAAAGTTTACGTTTCAGGCATGAATATATTTCAAAAAACGTTTGACCCCTCTATAGTTTTAATGTTCTGACTAATTCCGCTGGTGTACACACAGAGGCTCCAATGAATGATTTCAGTTTCTCGCGGCGTTTTAGGATGTCCTTGTCCAATGTGGTGAAGTAATCGATTTTTTGACGGTAAATTCTCTGTGAAATAAGAGCTGCAGCTAAGTGAAGGTTATCTAATGTTTTGACACTGACTTTTAAGGCTATCTCAAAAGCCATTGCAAACAGAGCTGGCAATTTCACGCGGCTTTCCTCGATCTCGATGGATATGTCTCCACCCGCAGAAATGAAATGTAAGTTTCGAATACTCATGATTCTGCGAAGGAATGCCCCTGTTATGTCCTTGCGTTTCATGATTTTCCCTGCCTTCGCGAACCTCTTGTAAGCTCTGCTGATAACGCTTGCTACCTCAACAATAGTAAGAACAGAAGTCACCGCTGATAAGTTTCCAGTTTCAACGTTTCTAAGGATTTTCTTAGCAGCCTTGTGTTGCGGCTCCTCTGGAGCGTATCTTGTGAGAATAACATTGGTGTCAAGATAAATGAGTTTCATCTACGCCTACCTTCGGCAACGAGCTGAGGCACACTTAGACCCTTAAAAAGTCTAGATCCAACTCTTTCCAAATCATCATGGGAAAGATTTGGCGAGTTCGCTAGCAGCTTTTCAAGCTCCTCGCCGAGGAAAAGCTCAGGGTGACCCCGTAGGTATTCTTCAACGATAGTTCTTAATGCCTCGCTTCGACTTCGAAAATGTCCCCTTAACACCGTTTGATCCACTTTTTTCACCAACTCTTCGGGCAACCTTGACGTAACAACTTCATTCAAGCAGGGCACCGTAATTTTGTATACAAAATGAATACTTAAACCTTTTGCCTTAATTGTGGTTTTTCTCTGTAACCCCCCTATTTTTTAGAAGGTTTACAATGTGTTTTCGTAATGGTGAAGGGCAACATGAAGGTTCAGACTGGTTTGCGGGTTGATGGGTTTGTGCCCTAAATAGTGTAGGGTTCCGTGATTCTTTGAAACTCGTCTAGTAGTGCTATTATCAACTAGCCGTAGATTTGTGTGGGGTCAGAGGTTCTTTCTTGTGTGGTTCAAACCTAACCAATAGTCTTTAGAGATCCGTTTGGTCTGTTCTAAATTCCGTGGCTTCTGTTTCTTCTTTTTTCATTGCTTCTAAAGCTTCTTTTATGTTGAGTATTTTTGTGGTTATTTGGTTTTGGATTTTGCTGGTTTTTAGAGAGGAGTCGGGTGGGCGTTTGGCTAACCATATCCCTGAGCTTTCCAAGTTTTTCACTTTGGGTTCCAAATGGTTCAATGACTGTGAGTACCTTACGCGCGCTAGCGTGTTGCTAAATTACTGTTTTCGTATCAACCGTCTTTCCTTGGATGGTTTACACAAGTAAAACGGATTATAGAGTTAAACCAACAGATACATGTTCACGTTAATTCTCGGAATTTAGCAACGGCCTAGCGCGTCTAACGCTGATGCATGTGTGCTTTCAATGGGTCTTGATGAACTTTTTCAGTTTTTGTTCTTCCTTCACTATGTTGAACGCTTTTAAGCCTAGTTTTCTGCTTGTCTTGACCAGTTTTTCATCACCGCTTATCAAG
>JAYEKF010000055.1:0-2065 GCA_034660895.1 Thermoproteota archaeon
TGCCCACCCCCACCACAAAAGTGTCGAAGGCCACCACTGCCACGAACATCCACTCCGAAGACACCGGTGGAAGCAGAAGCAGCGGATGTGAAGCTACGCCGGCGTAGTTGGAAACAAAGAAAGCTGACACAGCGACCACTGGAACCGTTACGATATATAGAAAGGCTTGGGCGACGGTTCGAAGCTTCTTCCAAACCAAAAGGTAAACGTTCACCGCAGCCACGTTGGCTAAGGCAACAACTAAGTAAATTATTGAATACCAGAACCGCATGTAACCATCGAAGAGCGACATGAACTCCCTGCTAACTAACAGGTGTCCGAAGCCTGCGAGAGCGGCGATTTGATACATGTACGGAAGCATCGTTGGAAAGTGTTTGTCCAGCAGACATGTCAGCAGACTAACCGCTAAGAATATGTCAATGCCCAACAGTGCGAAGAACTCTGGTTGAAGTGGGGGAGACACTTTCGCTACCGTGATGCAACATTCTGAATCTTGTTATTTAAGTCGTATGAATTCAGAATCTAAATCCGAACCCCAACAAACAAAACCACTACATAAACAAAAACAAAAAAGGAGGTTGATTCAGCTCACAATCTCAAAAACAAATGGGGGTGCCAACGTTTTCGGCTCTAAACGTGCACCTAACAAACCCTCCAAAAATCCACCCCACACTTCATGACTGTTAACGAAGGGAGTCTTAACAACAACGTATTTATCCCGCAAGTAAAAGTCGCCGAACCCCTGAACCCTCAACCGCTTAAACACATCCGGCCACTTATCCCGATTCTCCGTCTCCAACTTCAAACTCGTCTCAATCGAAATCTTCGCAGCCTCCCCAGCCCTCCGCCAAACCTCACCCCACTTCTCCTGCGGAATATGCTGAAGAAGAATGTTGATGAATTCAACGTTCATGAAAGCGATGCGGCTGATACCGCAATAATACTCCCCAGGATACTGCCAATCGTAAATCATCATGCTACGGTAAACATCCAACATCTTCGAAATAAGAGGTTTAATCCCCGGCTCCTTTCCCTCCTTAATAAGCGAGTCAATAAACCTGCGTTCCTCCTCATCCAGAATTATAGTTGTCCTTTTAACAGGTTTTTTCTCTTCTTCCCTTTTTTTCATACCAATCATCCCACAAGTGAACTAGGCACACGGCTAAACTACATAGCTAATATACGTTCCAGCATACTTTATATGTTTTATGTGAACTACCCCTAGCTTTCGCAAGGGGCTTCCTGCGAGTAACTGGCTATTGCCAGCCCTGTTTGTCGCAGAATACTCTTTTTGAAGGAGAGTAGCCTGTCCACTAGGGCGTTCTGTGATAGGAAACGCACCATAATGTTAACTGCTGAGTTTTTGTCTCGGTCCAGTTCATTTCCACAATCACATTTCATAATCCTATCCCAAATTTTCATATTGTGTTTCTTTCCGCATACACAGCAGGTTTTGGTTGTGTCTTCTTCGCTGATTTCTATTACTCTCTTACCCTCAAGTTTAGCCTTGTAGGTTAGGAATCTAGCGAAGCGGGATAGGTAGCCGTTGTTGTGTACGGCTCTATGCAAACTTTTATCCCTTTTTGTGTCATCTCTGTTTGATTTAGCCATTTCCTTGATGTTTAGGTCTCCGATGATTATGGTGTTGGCTTTGGTGTTTTCAACAAGTTTTCTGGTTAACTTATGCTGGAAGTCTCTGGTTTGGTTGGAGCATTTCCTCTGTATCCTCCTAAGTTTTTTGTGGTATCGTTTCCAGCGATTACTCCCTTTTTTGCAGTGGTCTCTTTTGAATTGCACCTCTCTGATTTTCCGTTGCCAATACTTGTCAGGTCTCATATTTTCCACCTCTAAGAATTTTCCATGCATATTTACTGCTGTTACAATTTTGGTGATGCCGAGGTCTATGGCTTGATATAATCCGTTGTCAAAATAGGGTTTTTCTGTCTTTTCATAAATTATCGAAATGTAGAAGCCTCCGCCATCCTTGAAGACGGATATCTGAATCACCTTGTCGAACTCGAATTTTTCTGGTATTCTGAACTCTAATGGAGTGTTGTTGTAGAAA
>JAYEKF010000056.1:0-2043 GCA_034660895.1 Thermoproteota archaeon
CCAGACGAGTACATTCTGTTAGAGAAGAACCCGTACTGGTGGGGTGAAAAGCCGAATGTGCCCGAGATTCGAATCGACGTTATTTACGGTGAAAGCGCTAGAATACTTGCCATGAGGGATGGTGTGGCGGACACCGAACGTTACGAGTTGTGGGGAGCCGACATTGAAACCGTTAAGGAAGCACCTGAACTCAAGGTTATCACAGGAGTTGTCAGCCAGTGGGACTACGTGCTGGGGTTCAATCTTACTACCCTCGGCCTCGACGACCCAATTGTACGCGAAGCCATGTGTTACGCTCTAAACCGTACAGAGATTATTGAGGTTGCACGTGCAGGCTACGGCACAGCCACTTGGACCACCATTCCAGAAGCGTTCTTCCCCAGTTACTACAGCGCAGAGGGAAGATTTCCCGAGCAGAACTTAACATACGCAAACCAAATTCTAAATGAATCAGGATATCTTGACACCGACGGAGACTGGATTCGTAATTTCCCAACTGCACCACCAGCTGCGCCTGAGATAATCATTAAGTCGCCTAAAAACAAAACATATGACACAACCGATGTTGAATTAATCTTCACCATCAACGAAGCCACTGACTGGATCGGTTATAGCTTGGATGGAGCAGCAAACATAACCATCACCGGAGACACCACACTAACCGACCTATCTCTTGGGTCGCATAACATCATTGTCTACGCAAACGACACTGACGGGTATATGAGTTCATCGGACATTCTGTACTTCACAGTTGAAGAAGCCCCACCTCCAGAAATAAACTGGCCTCTAATTGTGGGCGTAGCAGTCATCTGCATAGTAGTAGGTGTAGCTGCTGGCTACTACTGGGTCACACGCAAAAAATAACTACAAACAACCCCTTTTTTCTTATTTTTTGCAATCGTTTTTATTAAACTCAACCATGCAGTAGACGTTTTCAAAAGACCTGTAAGAATCCACTTTTCACTTCAAGATTTTTCTAAAATTTCGAGCGAAAATTGTAAAATGTTTTGGTTTATGAAGGAACATTAACATGCAACAATGTGAGGATAAAGTGAAGCTGAAAACGTGTGAAAGTGCAGCCCGTGTAGGTTAGATGCTGCGATTAACCTTTATTTCTCCGCCCACCATCTTCATCTTCTCTACGTCTTGTGGTACTTTGATGTCCACCAAAGGATTTCCATCCATCAACTACAATGATGTCCCTTCCAGCTAATTTTCAAGTTTTATTAACAATCTGAATCCTGTTTACACAAAACTTAATTTCATACTTGCCAACACAAAAAAGTTATCAAAGCCAAGAAACTAAAGTATCTTAGTGAATTTAAGTTGCCTAGGGGTTTACGTCGGTATTTAGCTGGTCGAGCAGCTCAGTGTATTATGGTGTGGTTTCTAATTGTTACGTTCAACTTTGTTCTCTTCCGAGTTATGCCGGGCGACCCGCGGATGGCGCTGTTACATGAAAACTTAGATCCTAGTATCAGGCAGCGAGTGGAAGAACAGTTTGGCTTGAATCTTCCAATTTGGGAACAATATTGGTTGTATTTGGTGAATCTGTTCCAAGGAGATTGGGGGAGAAGCTTTACTATAAGGACGAATACACCTGTGTGGGACATTGTTTTTGGAAGCAGATTAGTGAACACACTTGTCTTGATGGGTTCATCGTTGGTTTTAAGCATAGTTATAGGGATGGTGATTGGTGTTTTGGCGGCTTCAAGAAGAAACTCTCTATTAGATAAGTCTTCGGTTGTGTTCTTCTTAGTGACCTACAGCATGCCTATCTTTTGGGCAGGACTTCTAATTTTATTATATCTTGGATTCTACTTGAATCTTATTCCATTGGCTGGCACAATCACCCGTGGTCGCCACTACGCCAACTTCTTAGAATATGCAGCAGACTATCTCTGGCATATGACAGGTCCGATGATTGCGTTAACGCTATCGTTTATAGGAAGTTTTTTCCTTTTGATGAGAAGCAGCGTGCTTGATGTTTTTACGAAAGACTTCATGGAGTCAGCCAGAGCCAAAGGGCTGAGTGAAAGAACC
>JAYEKF010000057.1:0-10728 GCA_034660895.1 Thermoproteota archaeon
TTGGAGAAAACTGGTCCGTCCTTGCACACTCGGAACCTGCCGATTACGCAGCTTCCGCATAGTCCAATGGCGCAACGCATCAGACGCTCCAAACTGGCTTCAAAAACAGTTTTATGTTGCTCCGCTAACAGAAACATTTTATACATCATAGGCTCCGGACCGCACGTATAAATCATGTCAAACCGTTCCTTCGTCAACAATTTTTCCGCGGGTTCCGTTACTAAACCTTTCCGTCCGTAACCACCGTCCTCCGTCACTGCCACAACTTTTCCATCTATTTTTGAAAGCGTTTTCTCCGCTCTTTTCAAAAACAGCAGCTCCCCTTGTGTTTTGGCTCCAAGCAAAAACGTAACTCTGTTTGAGAAATTCACAAGTTTTTCTGTCAGAAATGCTAAAGGAGCTATCCCAGTTCCTCCACCAACTATCAGCACATCACCATCGTTTAGAGTGAAGCTATTTCCGAATGGTCCTCGTACTCCAACCATCTTACCAACCTTTCTTTTATGTAGTGCTTCTGTGGCTTTACCTACGTTGGCAACTGCTATGGAAACAAGTTCGTTGGGGTGTGTCGCTGATACACTCATGGGAATTTCGTCTATTCCAGGAATCCAAATCATCAAGAACTGTCCTGGCTCTGCTTTCGCGCATAGTTTGTCTAGAAACGTGAAGGTTTTAACGGTGGAGGTTTCTTTTTTGATTTCTTTGATTTCGGTGACTCTTAAGCGGTTAGCGGACGTGAGCTTTTCCAACAATTTTCTTCACACTCCCAATTTTTTTCGTTTCAAGATACGCTTCTATCCCTCTTGTAACCAGCTTGAAGACATCAACTTCTTCACTGGCTAGGCTTGTTCCTATTTGAACCGCGGAAGCGCCGGCCAACATGAACTCTACAGCGTCACGCCAACTTGTTATTCCACCGCATCCAATAATTGGAATTGACACCGCCTCGTAGATTTCGTAGACGCATCTGAGGGCTATTGGCTTTATTGCACACCCAGATAATCCACCAATTTTGTTCGCCAGCACCGGCCGTGCAGTTTCAACGTTAATAGCCATGGCTTTAACTGTGTTGATAGCGGTAACCGCGTCGGCTCCTGCTTCAGCCGCAGCCTTCGCCAATTCAGTTACATCTGTAACGTTAGGAGTTAACTTCACAAAAACTGGGGTGTTCACTTTTGCTTTGACGTTTTTTACGGTTTTTTTCACTAACTCTGGAACTTGCCCGATTTCTGACCCTGTTTTCTCCACATGTGGGCAAGAGACGTTTAACTCCACTGCGTCGGCTCCTGCCTCTACCGCCAAATCCGCAACATCTGCAAATTCTTGTGGTGAAAACCCGTATACACTTACAATTATTGGAACTCCAACTTCGCTAAGCTCCTTTATCTCATCAACAAAACGGTGAATGCCTGGGTTGGGAAGCCCCATGGCGTTAAGTAAACCGCAGTTAACTTGAACCACGGTGGGGTTTGGATAGCCCTTCCGCGGTTTCAGCCCAACCGACTTTGTGACGACAGCGCCAGCACCGGCTTCAACTATCCTCTTCAGCATGGGCGCCGACAACCCTAAAATCCCGGAAGCAAGCATTGTGGGGTTAGCGAGTTGCAACCCTGCTATTTCCACGCCGAGACGGCTTGACATTTAAACAACACCTTTTTAGTTTCAGTAAAGATTATTCAATAGTGAAGATAAAGGTTAGGAAAGGAATATGCCTGGTTAATTTAGTGATGGAGAGGTTTGCATGAAAGCAACTGTAATAGAGTGTACAATTGGTGTTCTTGGCTTCGGAGAAGCCGACGAACTTGTTGACAAAGTTCTTTTCCAAAAAAACCCAAAAAAAACCGCTGAAAAACTCGAGGAAATTCGAGGTGGAAGAGTTGTAGATGAGGTTGTCACGTTAGTTGAGAAGTTGCAGGGTAAAGGCTACAACAAATTCACATTTGAAAATCCTGAACTCGCACAAAACGCCCGGAAAAAACTGCACATAAAAATTGAGGTAGCGACTCCATCCGAGGCTGGAGGGCTGCTCCGTGAAAACCTAGAAGATTTTGCGGTGCAAACGGGGTTTGTGAAGAACGCTGAAGAGTTGCGGGAGTGGATGCATAACGTTTCTATGGAACTCACAAAAATGCGGGTTAAAAGGGCGGTGGAGAAACGGGACTTAATAGTGGTGCAAGCCATCCAAACAATCGACGATTTGGATAAAACCACAAACGTTTTCATGAGTCGAATACGCGAGTGGTACGGACTACACTTCCCAGAGCTACACCGACTTGTAAGCAAACCAGAGACGTACGTCCATCTGGTCCTTAATCTTGAAAGAAGAGACAACTTCACCACAGAAAAGCTAGAAAAAGAAGGGATATCGAAAAATCAGGCGGAGAAAATTGTAAAAGCTGCTGAAACCTCCATGGGCGCCCTGCTCACCGACGGCGACCTAGAACAGCTGAAAGCCATGTGCGAAACCACCCTACAACTTCACAGTGTCCGACAAGGTTTAGAAAGTTATGTGGATTCAACTATGGAAGAAGTTGCGCCGAACATCCGCGCTTTAGCCGGCTCCCTCCTCGGAGCGAGGCTCATAGCGTTAGCTGGAGGGTTGGAAAACATGGCGAAAAAACCATCCAGCACCATCCAACTTTTAGGCGCAGAGAAAGCTTTGTTCCGTGCACTTAGAACCAAAAGCAAACCGCCGAAGCATGGAATAATTTTTCAACATCAGCTTATGCGTAAGGTGAAACCTGCGTTGAGAGGAAAAGTAGCCCGAGCTTTAGCTGGGAAACTCGCCATCGCCGCCAGAATCGACGTGTTCAGCGGCAAATTTGTGGGCGACCAAATGAAAGCTCAAGTGGAGGAAAGGTTTAAGAAACTTCAAGGAGAGTAGGAAGCGCAATTGGCGGGAAAATAAAAGACGATTAGAAAAGTTTTTGTGGAAGAAGAAAACGTGGCTGTAAAAGTTAAACCACACCGAAATTTTCCAGAAATTTACTGGATTGTGTTGGAGGGGGGGGTGGAGAAATTAGCTACAAGAAATTTGGTTGCGGGGAGAACCGTCTACGGTGAAAAATTGATTCAACTCAAAAACGTGGAATATCGAATTTGGAATCCCTTTCGAAGCAAACTCTCCGCTGCTGTACTGAAAGGATTGAAACTGGTTCCCATTAAGCCTGGGCATAAGGTTTTGTATTTGGGAGCAGCGTCTGGAACCACGGCAAGCCACGTTTCAGATATTGTGGGAGAGAAAGGCTACGTTTACTGCGTAGAGTTCGCATCCCGTAGCATTCGAGAGTTAGTTAATAATGTCTGCGCGTTCCGGCCAAACATGTCACCTATCTTTGCGGATGCGCGGCTTCCAGAACAATACTCCCCGCTCATGGAGAAGGTGGATGACATCTACTGCGACGTAGCACAACCCGAACAAGCCAAAATTCTAGCAGACAACGCTGATTTATTCCTGAGAGACGGCGGATGGGCTATGCTGACTATTAAGGCGCAAAGCATAGACGTAACTAAAGAGCCCTCCGAAGTTTACAGACAAGAAATCAACACGTTGAAAGCTCGAGGTTTTCAAACAAAGGAAGTTGTACATCTTGAACCATACGATAAGGCTCACGCCATGACTGTGGCTAAGCTCCAGTACTAGGTGTAAATGAAAGTTTCTTCTAGAAAAGAAGGTAAGTTTATATTCAATCGTTCCATGGTTGATGATTGAGGGGAAGCGATGAAGCGGGAGAAGATGCTTGACACCGCTGAATCTATTTTTGAAAAAGCCGGTTTTCACATCTCACGGAGGTGTTGCTCAAGACCCAGTTGCTTCGACCTCGCCGCGAGAATGGAAAATCAGCTTGTGTTCCTGAAAGCTCACGTGAACATAGGGAGTGTTTCCGCGGAAGACGCATCTGAGCTTAAAAGCATCTCTAAATGGTTTTCAGCCGCGTCAATTTTCCTTGGTGTGAAGGCGAGGGGCAACCCCCTAGAAGATGACACAGTATATTCACGGTATGACGTTTACACAATTACACCTAAAACCATGGAAGACATTGTTTTACGCCGGAAACCTCCGTTGGTTGAAGCTGCACCTGGAGGCTACTATGTTAGGTTGGACGGTGACATGATTAGGAAGAGAAGGGAGAATATGAAGCTGTCTGTTGGTAAAATGGCGGAGAAAATGGGGGTTTCGCGTAGAACCCTCTACGGCTACGAGAAAGGCATAACTAAAGCGTCGGTTTCCGCCGCCTATAAACTAGCATGGATTTTGGGTGCTCCAGTAGCACAACCTGTAGATGTCTTCCAACCTAAAAGCGAAGAGGACTCCAGCTTTTTAGCCGCTGCCAAACGCACGATTACTAAGCATTCTTGTGTGGAAAAGGTTATTGAAAAGTTTAAGGAATTCCGCTTGAAGATAGCGCGGGTGAAAAAGGCGCCGTTCGACTTCATAGCTCAATTTCCGGATGAACAATTGAAGGTGATTGGTGGAGTTGTCGACGAAAAAGAGAAAAACGTTGATGAAAGAGCTGAGGAAATTCTCAGCGTAAGTGAGGTGGTTGGCGCTCAAGCTGTTTTCATCACAGATGGAGAAAAAACTCCAAACAACAGAATCCCTGTGATTCGTCGAGAAGATTTGGCGAGGGTGGAACATTTGAAAGATTTTATCGCAAAAATTTAAGGTTTTCAAAAACTGGCTTTAAGATACCTCTGTCAACTTGGTTTGTTTTGATTTCGCTTGTGTTTTTATTTTCTGCGCTGGCTTCCAAGACTTTCTCACAAAATCTGGGTAGACACCGAATTTTTTAATCCAGTCTTGTAAGAATTGGATGGTTTGTGGGTCAGTTGGATAACCACAGCCTAGTTCACCGTATTTTTCCTTCAGTTTGGAAACTGCTTTGTCGCGTTCCACCTTTGCAATTATGGAGGCTGCTGAGACTATGGGGTATTTTTCGTCAGCTTTGTGTTCGGAGACAATTTCAACTTGAACAGGGAGACATTCTAGGATGTGACGTTTGTACCGGTCAGCTAACACGTCGGATGCGTCTACAAACGCTTTTTCAGGCTTAAGGGCGTCTATCACTTTCGCCATGGTTTGAGCTTCGAGGCGGTTGAGCTTGTAAAGCTTCTTTTTTCTTTTCACAAATATGTCGATTTCTGCTGGAGCCAACTTTATGAAATGAACTTGTAGAGCCAACTTTCTGATTTGAGCAGCGAGTTGTTCTCTTCGGTGGGGAGACAAACGTTTAGAATCTTTCACGCCTAATTCTTCAAGTTTGTGCAGGTTTTTCCGGTGTAACATAACCCCTGCAATAACGAGGGGGCCGAGCACCGCCCCACGTCCAGCATCGTCAACCCCAGCTACACGCATGTCAACAACTTTCCAACGGTTCAGTAAACTGTTCACGATAACATTTGTAGGCACTTAAGAATCTTGTCGATAACTGTTTTATGCAATTTTTCCCGGTTTTCATAGGTTACCTCTAAGATTTCAGTGTCTTCCCTTGTCCTTATTGTATGAATCAGAGGGTCACGTGCGTAGCGGTGAATGGTTCCAAGCAAGGGTTTACCGCTTTCAAAAGCTTGAATAACAGCTTTCTTGAAAGGTGAGGAATGCAGTTCCATGGGTCCTATTTCATCCACAACCACAACATCCACGTTCTTTACAGCGTGAAGTATAGCTTTCACCCCTACTTTCTCAAGGTCTTCCAGGTTAACCCTGTATTTACCAACTTTTGGGCCGATGGACCGATTAACATGCGCAAGCCATCCCTTTCTCTTCGTGTAGACGTCAACGAGTTCAAAACCCACTCTGCTTCCTCGCTCGCGAACTTCACGGCTGACCATGCCTCCAATCCGGTAACCCTTAATTTTTAGGACTCCTACAACTCGGAGAAGAACAGTTGTTTTGCCTATACCTGGGCGGCCGGTGATGAATATAAGCTTTTTCAACTTATCCGTCACACCGAGTTTCCTCGTAAAACATTATATGCAAACTGGAGTTAAGGAGTTTTGTGGTTAACTTATCACGGAGAAGCAAAATTGAGTTTTGATTTTCCCACTGAAGTGGTAGAAGAGGGAAACGTAAGTGCGGTGGTGCCACGGCTGGAGCATTTTGTGAAAGCTCCTTGGGAGTACGCTCCGTCTAAAGCGCCAGTTTTCTACAACCCGGTTATGGAGTTCAACCGTGATTTAGCGGTTTTGGCGTTACAGGTGTATCAGAAAAGAGTTGGAAAGCAAATTTCACTCTGTGAACCCTTAGCTGGCTGCGGCGTTCGAGGAATTCGGTTCGCAGTTGAAGTGGAAGGAGTTAGAAAAGTTGTGATGAACGACATTAACCCAGAAGCGGCTAAGCTCGCCCGTTTCAACGCTGAGCGAAACAAACTTGAAAACCGTGTTTCGGTTGAAAATGAAGACGCTAACCTTCTTTTAAGCCGTTACGCAGCGCCCCGTAAACGCTTCGATTTCATTGATGTGGACCCATTTGGTTCCCCCGCACCGTACTTAGACTCAACTGTTAGGTGTTTGCGCAAGGGAGGTTTGTTAGCTTTAACAGCCACCGACCTAGCCCCGTTATGTGGAGTTCACCCGAAGGCTTGTGTTCGAAAGTACGGTGGCAAACCATTACGCACAGAATACTGCCATGAACTAGCAGTTCGGCTGTTAATTGGAAGCTTAGCCAAGTCTGCAGCGAAACACCATTTTGGCTTGAAGGTTGTTTTCAGCCACAGCACCAACCATTACATTCGAGCGTACGCTGTCATGGAGTATGGTTCAAGAAAGGCGGACAGCAGCGTTGAAAAAATGGGTTATGTTCTACACTGTTTCAACTGCCTCCACCGTGAAACATCTGAAGGGGTGTTTTCAGGTTTTAACAAGAGATGCCCAGAATGCGGCGGCGTAATGAGCGTTGCGGGTCCCCTGTGGCTCGGCGAAATCCTAGATAAAAAGTACTGTATGTTGATGGAGAACGAACTGGGTGGAAGAAAATTGAGGCAGACAACTAGGATCAGCAAATTGTTGTCGCAGGCTGAAAACGAAGCGGAAGGGTTAACCACTTATTATGTGATGGATAGAATCTGCGACAAGTTAAACATTCCAGTTCCGCCGGTGAAAAAGGTGGTAAACGAGTTAAAAAAGGCAGGTTTTCACGCGGTGAGAACGCATTTTAACAGTACAGGCGTCCGTACAGATGCCTCGGCGAAGCAAATAAAAAGTATCGTCGCGAGCTTATGATTTAAAGTGTAAAAGAAAAAACGTTTCATTTTAGTGTCTTTTCGTAGATAATCTTGCTTGAACCGTGAGGTTCAAATCCCATTTGGAGAAGAGCTGAAGTTACGGGTTTATGGTTACATGCGAAACCGTATATTTTTGCTATTTTGGACTTGCGACAATGTTGCTTGAGAAACCTAATCATGTCAACCACGGCTTTCCGGTTTCCGTCCACATAACAGGTTTGAACAGAGTTTTCCTTCCACACCTCGCTTACTTTGTCGTCTATCAACATCAAACCTGAAATCACACTGTTTTCTTCGTAGATCACCGCTTTTCTTTCCTTCAGAAAGCTTTTCAGTTCTGGTTCTCCCAAAGAAAACCAAGTGAACAGTTTAGTAAATAACCCAGCGGATTTTTTGAAACACTCCGATGTTTGGAGGAACCTCCATAAGTTTTCTTCATCTTTCTTTTTCGCCGACCGAGATTTCCCGCTTTTTTCGTCATCCATTTTTTCACAAGTCGTTTCTACAAATTCGGAAACAGGTTGGAACCCAAGTTTCTTTAGAACAGTTTTGGCTGCGGCGTTGTCGAACTCGGTTACAAGCCGGGCTGTTTTCGCTCCCCTCTGAAGAGCGAACTGTAGAGATGCGTTGGCGATTGCGGTGGCGACGCCTCTTCTGCGGTGTGCAGGGTTGGTTCGTGCGCCCTCAAGCCAGGCTTCTCCCGGTTTGGTGATGGCGACGTAGCCGATGCCTACTGGAGTTTTGTTGATGACCGCCACAAACAGTTTTCCATTCGGTTGTTTTAGCCAACGCTCCCACACTTGTGGAATGTAGTCTCCCCACTCCCAAGTTTGCTCACAGAATTTGAAAACTTGCTCCCTGTCGGACGGCTTCGCTGGTCTCACAACAATTTTATCTTCCAACTTTGCTTGGTGCTCCTTTAACTCGAGTACATTTTGTATTATACCCGAGTTGTTGAGAGTTCTCAATAAAACCTTTTATTTTCTTCTCTGTTTCATAAATGAAACATGAGCATGCATGAGATTTACGCGGAGAAACCTCGGAAAGACGCTGTTGAAACCGAGTTAGAACACTCAATAGACCCAAGTGTAATTGAGAACTATCTTACAGACGAATCCGTGTTGATTAGGGGAAACGCTGAAGAGGTGGTTTTCCCCAGAACAGAGGAACAAATTGCTGAGGTTCTCAGAAACGCGAATGAAAAGAATGTTCGTGTAACTGTTTCAGGTGCGGGAACCGGAATCACAGGAGCCAGAGTTCCGCAGGGAGGAACTGTACTCTCAACCGAGAAATTTACAGATGTTTTTCCATGTGGTTCACCTGAAAACCTCTTAAAACATTCGGAGTCCAACGTTAATTACTCCATTTACGTCCTGAAAGACGAGGAGAAAGATGAATATTACGCGGTTGCTCCTCCCGGCGTTCCTTTGGAAGTTTTTGATAAAATGGTTGAACAGAAACACTTGTTTTATCCCCCTGACCCTACGGAAAAAACAGCGCTTTTAGGGGCAACAGCCGCCACCGATGCATCTGGCTCCAGAACTTTCCATTACGGCAGTACACGAAGATATGTTAGACGGTTGCGGATAGTTCTTGCTAACGGTGACATTCTTGACGTTCCACGCGGAAAAGTTTTTTCAAACGAAGATAACGAATTCGTCATAGTTCTTGCTTCAGGAAAAAGAGTAACCATACAGGCTCCGTCATACACAATGCCGAGGGTGAGAAAGAACGCAGCTGGATATTACGCAAAGCCTGGTATGGACCTCATAGATTTATTTATTGGTTCGGAGGGAACGTTAGGCGTCATCAGCGAAGTTGAGGTTAAACTGCAGCCTCCGCCAGCTAGAATTCTTCCCGTTTTTGCACATTTTCGCAGTGAAGCTGACGCCCTAAATTTTGTTAGGAAACTCCGTGAAACCTCATGGGCGAAGAAAAGCGGAAAAGCGGAGGGAGAAATTGATGCGTTGTCCATAGAGTTTCTCGATGAGGGTTCTCTTACGCTTTTGAGAAAAAAGTATCCGCCTTCCAAAATTCCCTCCGAATCGAAATCAGCCGTGTTTTTTGAACAAGAGTTTCAAAGCGAGGAAGTTTTCAACCGTTTGCTTGAGCAGATTGTTGCGTTGCTTGAAAGCTGTAATGTGCTTCGTACGTTAGTTTCTCTGGAAGCGGATTGGAAAAAAGAAGTGAAGGACATTCGGCATGCACTTCCAGAGTCAATCAACACGTATGTGCGGTCTATGGGTGTGCATAAGGTGGCGACGGACATTGTTGTTCCTGACGAAGCGTTGGAAGACATGATGAATTGTTATCATGAGGTTGGGGAGAAATCTAAGGTTCCTTACGTAAACTTCGGTCACGTTGGAGACAGTCATCTGCATTTTAACTTTTTACCAGGTTGTGAGGGGGAGTTGAAGCGTGCGGAGGAGATGAGTGTTTTGTTGCTGAAGAAGGCGGTTGAGTTGGGAGGCACGGTTTCTGGGGAGCATGGGGTTGGAAAGAAAACTTACGTTGATGATGGAGAAAGGCCGCCGTATTTGCAGCTTATGTACGGGGTTGAAGGGTTGAAGTCAATTGCGAAAATAAAGCATGCTTTGGATCCGAATCACATCTTGAACGTTGGAAACATTGTGCCTTTTTCTTACTTGGAAAGTTTAAGTTAGTTTTTGTTTGGTGCGTTGTTTAGGGTGAATTATTTCAGAATTCGTAAGAAATCTTAAATGTTTGAAACTACGAATTACGGTTAGGCGTAAAAAAGGAGAAGACCAATTAAGGTGAATTGAAAGTTGACGAAAGAAGAAAAGGTGACTCATGTTCTCACCCATGAGAAGTTGGCGAAGATTAAGGCTTTGTTAGAGAAGGACCACGCGATTGACTGTCTCTTTCTCTTGTACTTGGGTAAGGGCCGTTGGAAGCAAGCGAAGGATTTTATTCGAGGTAAGTTAGGGTTAACGATCAGTGATGGAACCTTTAGAGCTAGGATGATGGAGATTGAGGATTTAGGGCTTGCTGAGAGTGTAGCGATTGACCCTTTGAAGAACTATTATGTGAAGACGAAGCTTGGTGACCGAGCGGCGGAGCTTTTGTTGGAGTTCTTCGACAAACTGGGTGTTTAGTGTTCCGCTTAGTGTTTGTTGTACAGTTCCTTTTTTGCATGTACCTAGTTAATGGTTTAAACCTGTGTTTTTTGGTTGTTTTGTAGTTTTGTTTTACAAATGACCAATATGATGTCGCGAGTCATAAGACTTAAATCTCATTCCGTTCTTTACAATCACGTGAACTCTTGAAAGGAGGGATAAAAACAAAAATGAAAAAATTGCTGAAAACCAAAAAGGGACTCAGCCCAGTCATCGCAGCCATCATACTCATCGCAGTCACAGTCGCCGTTTCAATCGCAGTCGCCGCATGGATGGGAGCACTAACATTCACATTCATGAAAACAGAAGAACTCAAAATCACCGGAATCGTATGGAAGTATGGAACAGATACTTATGCAAACCTAACC
>JAYEKF010000058.1:0-6571 GCA_034660895.1 Thermoproteota archaeon
ATGATGCGAACCCAAGGGGGAACCATCTTGATGATTTCTGCGATTAGCTCAGCAGCTTCTTCGTTTGTGTAGGGTTGATATTTTTTGCTTCTCCACCATTCGTAAGTTTTGGTTCCTTTCAGAACGAGGCATGGATAAATTTTAATCATGTCCGGCTTAAAGTTTGGGTTTGTGAAGATTTTTTTGAAGGCTTTTAAGTCTCGCTGGAAGTTTGAGCCTGGAAGCCCTGGCATGAGGTGGTAAACAACTTTTAGTCCAGCGTCCTTCAATACACGTGTGGCTTCGATTACGTCTTTGACGGTGTGTCCCCGATTAACCAGCTTGTAGATGTCATTGTATATGTTTTGCACGCCTAGCTCCACACGTGTGACCCCCATAGAAAGCATGTGGTCTACGTGTTTCTGTTTCGCCCAGTCTGGACGTGTTTCCACGGTTATGCCTACATTGCGGATTCGGCTTGTTTCAGCTAGTTTTTTCGCTTCTTCCAGCGAATTGATTTTCTTTTTGATGATAGCTTCTAGGCATTTTTGGATGAAGTTTTCTTGGTATTCAAGCGGTGTGCTAGGGAATGTCCCACCCATAATGATGAATTCCACTTTGTCAACTACGTGTCCAATAGCGGTTAACTGCTTAATTCTCTGCGCCACCTGCCAATATGGATTGAAGTTGTTTTCCAGCCCTCTCATGGCTGCAGGTTCATGTCCCGTGTAGCTTTGAGGAACACCGTATGGTGGGCCGCCTGGACAGTAGGCGCATGGTTCCTCCTTTGGACAAGGCCAAGGCTTGGTCATTACTGCGATTACTTCGACGCCTGAGATGCTTCGTGTTTTTTTTCTCCGCAGTGCAGGCAAGAGTTTCTTTTTCTCTTCTGGTTTTAGAAGGCGTATTAATTCTGAGTTTTTTGGGATTCGTTTTAGGTGGTGTTGGCTTGCAACCTGTAGCTTGGCTAGGTTAACGTCTCTTCCAGCGGGGTTAGGGGTGTGCATTAGATTTTGAATGATTTGTCGGCAGACTTCTTCGTTCAACTGTAGTTCATCTACAAAACATGCATAACGTACTTTCGAATAAGGGTTACGATAGAGTCACCGAAAAATGAACTAAGGCTTCTCCAGCCTCTTTTTGTTAGAGAGCGCATTTGTGCATGGGCTTTTTAGGGTGCCAGCCACAGCGAGCGGGTGGTTGGAGGTAGGTGGTAGGATAGCTCGGCGTGCATTATGTCAAGATACGCAAAACTGTTATCGCTGTTATGATTGCGATGAGTAATAGCCCCCACTTTCCTGCGATTTTCAGTAACCCAGTAGTCAGAACCGTGCCTGATGCTAAAATTACAATGACAAAAGTAAGCACAAAGTAAGGCGTATATTGCGATGGAATAATTTGATACTGCCATGCGGTGACGAAGATTAATGTGCTTATGAAAATAGCGGCGGACGCTACTTTTTGATAACGGTAAAGCCGCCCTCCGGTCTCTTTACCTCTGGCATGATATTCAAGTATTCCTTTGACAAGTCGTTGTCTGTATTTGGGTAGCAAAGCCATGACTACCACAAAACCTAGTGCAATAATAGTTGTGGTCAAAAAGAGGGAGATATGTTGTGGGTTAAGGTGGACGTACCATATTAGCGTATCCGGTCAGTACACTTATGAATATAAAGGGAGCAAACCAATCTTTGTGTTTCCGCCACAAGTCTCTAAGGCTCACTTCTTATTCATCTAAATTATTTTTCAAGTAACTCCTTAAATTGTTTCCTCTTCCTCCATGAATGGTCGGTAATCTCTGCGCTTTATGATAGTGTCCACAATGAAGGGGCAGACTACCATTAGAACTACAAAAACCACAAACAGCCCACCCCACCTATTAGACTCTCTCCAGACCAAACACAAAAAATCACACAAAAAGCAGCCTCACTGCCTCTAGGCTAGAGCGCACACAAACATACTCTCTACAAAAAATTTACTCCTTCACATACCTACCTAAACTTGACGCTTCAGCACATGCCTTCCTTACAATATCACCAATCGTCTCACGAGTCGGAACACCCGCGTTCAAAGACAACTCATACGCCTCACGACTACTAATCTGAAGCAACATAACAATATTCTCCGACGTAGGATAAGCCGCGTTTAGAGACAAGTTAAACGCGCACAACCGTGCGTCCACCATACTCCGCTGAAGCTGCTCTAAATCCAGATGAAGCTGCTTTTCGGTTATGACCACTCCACCCTCATATGAAGCTTTCAAAGTAAGCCCAACCTCAACTGGCTTTACACCCAATTTGGACAACACTCCCGCCAGCCGCAGAGAAATAGTTTCACCCTTCTTCACTACTAATGTATCACGATTTACCCAAATGCTCCCAGCCTTAATCCTCGTAGGTAAACCTACGGCGCCTAACTGAGTGAGAATTGGGCCTGGCGGCAATCCAGTGTTTCCCTCTGGAACAACAACGTTAAAGCTAGCTTTATCGCCACCCCTGGCCGTGGCTTTCACGCGACTTTTTTCTAGAAGCCTCGCTAGTTTGAACGAATTTAAGTTTGTGAATAAAAAGACGCTTGACCCTTTTATGTGTTCTTTCAGTTTTTCCAGTCCAGGTTTATCTTTACATTCGTCAATCGCCCTTTCCATTAAAACGTTTTTAACCACGCGAAGATGCAAATTTTCAGCAAGCTTCTTCTTCAGTTTTTGAAGTTGAACCGCTCTAACCTTATGTAAACTGGCAACTCCCATAGTTCGAAATTGCTGTATAAGCCTTACCGCCTCCTCAACTTCTTCAGCTTTTTTCTGCAAAACCCGTTGCGACGGCATTTTTTATCCCTCATCACTTTTTTGCTGGAACAGGTGGGCCCATAGTGGTTTTTATGTAAACTGACTGAACGTTCAGCAGTCCCTTTTCTAGTTTTCTTTCAATTCTTCCAATCACAGCTTGAATGTTTTCCACAATTCTCTCATTCTGCATGTTTTCAGTTCCAACACAGCACTGAAGAATTGATTGGTGACGCATCCGCACTCTCACCGCTTTTTTGTACTTCTGTAAGCGCTGAGCTATATCCACTGTCGGGGGCACTGGAGTAGGCATCTTCCCCTTGGGTCCTAAGACGGGGCCTAAAATTTTTCCTATAAGAGGCATCATGGGGGCCTCAGCGATAAAAAAATCGTAACTTTTCGACAGTTTCTTTTGTTTCTTCTTATCGCCGGCTAAGGCCTCAAGTTCTGCTCTTTTAATAACCGCATCGGCACCTGCCTTTTCAGCTTTTAAAGCCAACTCACCAGAAGCAATGACGCAAATCTTATTTCCCTTTTCTAACGCATGAGGTAACTCCACTATCTCTTGAATTCTGTTTTCAGGTTTTTCTATGTCAATGTTTCTTAAGTTAACAATGAGTTCGACGGACTGCGTGAAATTCCTTTTTTTGGATTTTGCTTTTGCTTTTTTCACCGCGCTAAGAACTGCGTTGGTGTTTAGTGGCATCTCTGAAACCTCGTTTCAGTGACCCTATGAAGGCGCTTTTATTAAAGGATTCTCACTTTTCATTCTGTAACGCCGCGTCGTGTTTTCCTTCATCAACTTCTCGTTGGACTTCCCTTGGGTCCTTCTCTTCCACAGTCACGCCTATGCTCACGCAGCTTCCAAGAATTTCTTTAACGGCGGCTTTCAAGTTTTTTCCCAAAAGTTTTGAGCGGTTGGCCTTGGCGATGCGTATTATCTGCTCCATCGAAAGACTTCCTATTTTTTCGGTGTTTGGTGCGTTGGAACCTTTCTCTACGTTTAATTCATGGATGATTAACGCTGAGGTTGTTGGGGTGCCCACGCTTATATCAAACTCTCTCGTCTCCGAGTCCACTGTGACTTTCACGGGCACCTTCATCCCAGAGTATTTTTGGGTGAGTTCGTTGATTTTGTTCACGATGGCGAGCACGTTAACTCCGAGGGGACCCAGCGCTGGCCCCAATGGTGGCCCAGCGGATGCTTGTCCACCGCTTACTAACGCTTCAATTGTTTTCTTTGCACCCATTTTTATGCTTCCTCCTCCGCCTTTTCAACCAGCTTAACGTAGTCTGCATGAACTGTAATGGGTAAGGTGAAAGACGCTTCCAACAACTCGAGGGTTACCTCCTCCCTCGGCTCATTTATTCTTGTTATTTTTGCTTTCATCCCTTTGAACGGGCCGCTCATCACTTCGACAACATCGTTGACGTTTAATTCTTGAATTACTGGTTTCACAATAAGATACTGTTCCACTTCAGAGAAGTTAACGGTGCCCGGCACTCTTGACCGTACATGTTTTAAACCGGCTATTGCCTCTTCAACGGAATTCGGCCCCTCGGCTTCCACAAACAAGTAACCTTTCAATGTTTCGGGCACTAAGATAGCTTTTATGGGCAGCTTGTTCGTTTTCGCTCGGGCTGCTATAAGATGCGCAACGTTTTTTTCTTGTCCTGCTGTAGCTCGCACCGCAAAAACCGATGTTGAACCTCCATTTTTATCGTTCAAAAAAGCCTCTCCATAACTACAGTCTGATTCCGCCCAAGGCGCCCGCTATCAGTTTAATAATAAATCCCACTCCGCCCACTGCTAAAACGCCGAGAAAACAGATTTTTAGGGTCAGCCAAAGCTCACTTCTATCCGGTTTGGTGGCGAGTTTCAGCAGTCTTGAACAGGAGTCAATAAAGGATCGCAAACCCATTTTCGCTCGCAAACTCAACAATCAATTCTGGTATATAAAGAAGTTGCTCTCCCCCTTTTTGATAAGCCCATGATGTGTGTTTACGTTGTCACTCGCCCTAAAGACTACTCAAATCTTGGTCGGCACCTAAACTATTCAAGCGTTCGAAACATCGCTATCCACGAAGCGTTTCCGCGGTTACTTCCTTTAGAGCGCCGTTTCTGACAGGAGTTCGCTCTTGCATATGTTGACGCAAGGAACCGAGACTATGGAGGGGTGGACGCACCACTGTGAACAGATGATGAGAGAACACGGTTTGTCACGGGATTAGAATCTAAGTTGATACGAATCAACGATGCCATTTGGCGTGCTGTAAAGATAATTGTGGATGCCCAACAACTTTGCGCTAGAACGTGAGTTGATTAAACACTAAAGGTTTATAATGTTCATCTAGTTGGATTTCAGAACAAAAGTGAGGAACGTGAAGGGAACAAATGCATTTATTAAACTTTAAAGGTTGGAGTTCCCAACAAATTGTTGACGTTATTGACAAGTCCACAGAAATCAAGAAGAACCCAGAGAAATATCGAACTGCCTTGAAGGACACGTCCTTGGCTATGGTTTTTCAGAAAACTTCAACTCGAACCCGTGTGTCTTTTGAGGTGGCTATGACTCAGCTTGGAGGACACGCAGTGTTTTTGGATTGGAGGGCAACCAACTTCGCCATAGCAGACATCCGAGATGAAACTAAATATTTGTCGAGAAATGTGGACTGCGTCATGGCTCGTTTATTGAAGCACGCCGATTTGAAAAAGATGGCGGAGTCGTCTTTGGTTCCGGTGATTAATGGGTGTTGCGAAAAATATCATCCCTGCCAAGCTATTGCCGACCTCATGACTGTTAAAGAGAAAAGGGGGCGGCTGAAGGGCGTGAAACTCGTCTACATAGGGGTTCACAATAACGTGTGCAACTCGCTGGTTGAGGGATGCACAAAAGTGGGAGCGCAAATCACCATTGTGACTCCTATCAAAAATGAGTTTTCCATAGACGACGAGCTGGTAAGGGAGGCTGAGCGGACGGGTTTGTTTAAGACCACGTTGGATGTAAGGGAGGCGGTGAGGGGGGCAGATGTTGTTTACACGGACACTTGGGTGGACATGCAGTTTTTCCTCGACCCAAAATATAAGGAGGAAAAGGAGCGAAGGGTCAAGTTGATGATGCCCTACCAAGTCAACCTTGAACTGTTGAAGGACAGTAACGCTTTAATTATGCATGATATGCCCATGCATCGAGGCTACGAAATCAGCGAGGAAGCCATCAATAGTCCCAATTCTATAATTTATGAACAAAGCGAAAACCGACTGTACAGCGCAAAAGCCATATTACTCACATTGTTAAGCAAAACATGAAATCTCCGTGATGAAAAAGGCCTGGAAAATGCAAATATGCTTTTCTATCTTAGAATCATCTGCGTGAACTGTTCGGCGTCGAACTCTTGTAAGTCTTCATATTTTTGGCCGGTTCCGATAAAAACGATTGGTTTGCTGGTTATGTAGGTTACACTGAGCGCTGAGCCTCCCTTCACGTCCGCGTCCACCTTTGTTAATATGGTTCCGTCAATCCCTACTGTCTTATGGAACTCCTCTGCCTGCGTAACCGCGTCGTTCCCAGTTAACGCGTCCACGGTTAAAACGGTTAGATCTGGATGGATAACCCGTTTAATTTTCGCTAGCTCGTTCATTAGGTTACGGTCTGTTTGGATGCGTCCCGCCGTGTCAATTAACACAACATTGATTCCACGGGACTCCGCGTGTTTAACTGCGTCGTAAGCAACAGCCGCTGGGTCCGCTCCGTACTTGTGCTTAACCATGCGGACGCCTAACCTTTTCGCGTGTTCTTCTAACTG
>JAYEKF010000058.1:6671-10679 GCA_034660895.1 Thermoproteota archaeon
CTCTCCAGCTTCGCCTTTATATACGACCCCCCTCCAACTGGAACGAAAAGCGGCGCGTCCTCCTTTTCCGTCTCAACTCCTTCTAGCGTTCTTTTAGCCAAGGTGAGTTCGGTGATTGCGGCGTCGACAATGCTAATTCTTGATTGTAGCGTCTTCGCCGTCCCCTCCAGAAGACGGAGCTCCACCGCTAACCTACGGAAAGCCTCCTGTTCACTTGGCACTTGCTTCTTCTCCTAGTGTGAGTTTCTTAATGGTTGGGTTCTTGATTTCCTCAGCGCTGATTTCCTCCACGTTTTTAATTCTGATTTGGAAGCGTTTCGCTCGATGTTTGCTCCCAAACTCCATGTAAATTTTTTCCTTAGCGTCCTCAGACTTTAACGCTCTAACTTCCTTTCGAAACTTCGTTTGATAGTTTGGTTTCATAATTTCTCCAGTTACTCGAAAAACTTTAACTTTACTCATTTTTATCCCACCACATCTAAGGCTTGCCCAATTATGAACAATTCAGGTCCGGTGGTTAGCACTCCAGCTACCGCACTCTGCTTGTTTCCTACCAAGCCGGTAGCTACGTAAGGTATCCCACAGTTCACGGAGCCTACATCCACTTTAACCTTTAACACGTCCTTTAAGAGCTTTCTTTCCGACTTTTTCAGTAAGGGGTGAGCTAAAACTCCTTTGTTCGTAGCCAACGCTAATGAACCCACGTAAGGGAGCCCTGCAATTTCTCCGGCAACCGTCTCCACACCTAACGTGTCCGAGATTTCCTCCACGTTTTTTTGTTTCAACGTGGGGTCAACCACGGCTCCATAGTCGTTAGTTAGTACCATGTTTCCATACGCGGTTTGCTTCGTATTCATAACCGTTACGTTCCAATCTGAGGCGGATTTTATGGTTTCCAACTCTCCGTCGCGTATAAAATGGGGGAGAACAATACCGTTAGAGTTGGCGCAGGCCAGCACTCCGACTAACACTGAGCCACCGATTGAAGTTTCTACCAACTTTACCTTCAACCATTCTCCAAGCTTACGTGTTTTGGTTTTAGCACCCTGCGGAGGAACAATAAGCAGTTGGTCAGTGGTTAAGGAATAAACACCTATGCTTGCGCTGCCGAAAACATCAAAAAGAAAAATGGGCAAAAATTAGTCTCCTTCAGCCAAATAAACTGTTACAGTTCCCTCCACGTCTTTCACAGCGCGAACCCGAATCTTTCTAGGCGGCTTTTCAATTCCACGATGCCAAATCCTTTCATTTACTTCATTAGTAACCACAATTTTTCCTTTCTCCCCTTCCCCCTCTCCAGCTTCCGCTTCTCCAGGTTTCATATGCCTCTGCATGAAAGCTTGTAGCATGCGCACAGCCCGCGGCGCCCGTTTTTTTCTGGGTCTCAGCCAAGCTCTTTGCAATGGCACTGTGTAAATTCTTTCCTCCACAATTTCGATTTCCTCCTCAACTTCTTCTTTCTCCGCTTCTTCGGGCATTTCCTCCTTTAAAGTTTCAGTTATTTCCTCAGGTTTTTCTTCTTCATCCGCTGCTTCTTCTGTTACCTCTTCGGCTTCTCCAGACGGCTCCTCAACTTCACCGGATACCTCTTCAACTTTTTCTTCAGGTTCTGCTTTTTTTCCCGTTTCCTCCACGTTTTTATTCATTCGATTTTCTCCTTCTATGCTTTCAGTTTTGACTGACGCCAACGCCGTTTTTTGGGGTGGGTTCTTACGCGTCCTTTGGTTTTTGCAATAACCCATGTGGGAACTGGCTTTCTTTGTTTTCCAGCTTTTCCAAGTCTCCTTTTCTTGGCGGTTGGTTTGTTTCTCGCCAATGTTACACCCTCCGTATCTTGATGTCTCGGCGCCGCGACTGCAACTGCGCTAGAATCTTTTTTAGCTGTTCGTCGGTTATGGGTATGCTTATTCTGCGTTGTTGTGCTAGTTGAATAAGTTCCAGTTCTAGTTGTGCTGTAAAATTTGGTTTGACCATTTTTAGGTTAGTGAGGCGTTGTCGAGCTGCGTGGGTGAGTATACGTCGGAGTACTGCTTGTTTCTGTTTCTCGACTTCCTGTTGTATTTGGGCTTGGCGTTGCTGCTGAGCTAGTTGTTGCTGTATCTGAAGTAGCCTTCTTCTCCGAAGTTCCTCCAGCTCCTCCTCAGACATTTCACCCACCTAATACTTCTTCAATTCTGGAAGTTTCTTTTCCAGTTCTCCTTTAATTTCAGTGGACAAAGTGTCCAGTAACCCTCTTCCTTTACTAGTTGTCACTCTTCCCCTTCCCTTTAAGGTTTCTACGAGACCAGCGGCTTCAAGTTGCTTTAAAGCTATTCGGATGACGGAGCCTCCCCCCTTCCTCATGTGTTCAGGCTCCACTCCACGGTCTTTTCTCCCTCCGTATTCTGAGCGAAGTCGTTCTATGCCTACAGGGCCTTTCATGTAGATTTTTCGTAGAAGTGAGGCGCATCGGATGAACCACCAATCTGGATTTTGTGGTGGTCTCTCTGCGTGAGAGCCTGTTTTTACAATAAAAGCCCATGCTGGGGGAACAACTTCTTCCACTAGAGTTTCCTTTATGTGATTAGCTAACCTTTCGATGAGAATAGACGCGGGAACATCGTAGGGTGTTGGCAAGACTGTTCAACTTTAACCGTTTTTCCTTCACTAAATCATGAAGTGTCTTATTAAAGGCTTTCACTTTTCTTTTTTTTAACGTTTGCAACGTACCTTAGCCAAAGAAGCGTGAGTATCACTGTTAGTAACCTTTGCCAATCGTAATACATAAAATTTGATTTGAAGTTGATAGCATGCCTTTTGTTTTCACTTACTTCTTTTACGATGTTTGTAAAGCATAAATGTTCGCCCCCTCACATCAATCAGGAGGGATTCGGTTTTTTGAGCGATTTCGCCAGCGACTTTTCTTGCTTTCTCTCCCTTCAATGCGCTTCTCAAAATTTTCACTTTCACCATTTTCCTTTTCTTCAACTGTCTATTAATCTCATTAATTATCTGAGGGGTTATCGCTTCTTTTCCAACCCAAATTGTGGGTTTTTCAGTGCTGAGCTCACGTTTTATCCGACGCTTCATTTTAGACGTAATCATTTTTCTCTTTATCCTTTAATGGTATACGCATATGTTTCCCACAGTTGAAACAGGTGACTACCAAGTGAGGTTCTCTCCGCGGTTGAAGTCGAACACGACAGTTCACACCGGGTAGAATAAAGCTTTTACAACGCCTACAAACCATCCGCCGATACTCTTCTGGCAGCCGCACCCTCTTCGCCATCGCAACCTTTCTTGCCACATCAACATAATGCTGCGCTAATTTTGGGTCTTCACGAACCACTTCTTGAGCAAGCTGAAAAAGAACGTGAATGTGTTGAAGAGCAACTTGCTTAGTGTTTCCCTTAGTCATTTCACTATCAGTTCCATACGAGTTCCATAAAAGTTTTGAGAAACATATCTTTTTCTTTCCAAAAAGTATAGTGCGGCCGCCGGGATTTGAACCCGGGTTGTTGGCTCTCCTCTTCATTTTTTGAATGGAAGGCCAAGGTCCTAAACCAAGCTAGACCACGGCCGCAACGCAAACATTTAGTACCGTTTGCCTTTAAATTAAGATTTATGGAAAGAGCAAAAAGCTGTATTTTTCTCTGTTGGATTCACAACCTCATCTTAGACGGGTAATTATTTTGACGGAGATTAAGGCAGTAATTTTTGACTTTGTGGGAACATTAACTGTTCTTCGGAGTTATTCCTACGAAAAGTCAATAAACGAAATGTATGAGAGTTTGGTGGAGGACAGTTTCGACTTAAACCGTAAACTTTTCGATGACGTCTACGAGCAGGCCCGCCAGAAGTATCGGTTAATTCGCTATCAAAAGCTTGTGGAAGTCACCAACACAATCTGGCTTTCCGAAGCGCTCAACCAGATAGGTTTTTCCACACAACCGGATGATGACACGGTTAAAAAAGCAGTGAACATGTTCTTTGAAGACTATTTACGCTCATTAAAACGGAGACCATGCG
>JAYEKF010000059.1:0-10478 GCA_034660895.1 Thermoproteota archaeon
CCACAAGTGTGGTCACTCCACTAGTTCGTAGACGGTTCCGAAGCCCTCAGCTTTGCGGACTATTCCTTCTTTTTCTAGGCGTCTTAGTCTTGCACGTATGATTCTTCTGGAGGCGGTTCCCCTTATGGCTGCAACTTGGCGGGTTATTGCGGAAATGTTTAAGCACCCTTTCACTGCGAGGGCTTGAATGATGCATCTGGAAAACTCATCGTGCGAAACGCTCATTCGTTTTAGGTGGCGCTGGGCGGTTTTGAAGCGTGACAACAATTTAAGCGGCTCATCGTAAAGTCCTATTCCTATTCTAGTTGCTCGTAGAGAAGCAGTTAAAGCAGAGTACTCTGGCTTATCTACAACGAAAGCTTCCAGCGTTTCTAACCTTTTCATAATAGCATCGAGTTTTTTACTTAACTCTTCTAGACGGTCCGAAACACTTTCTTCACTCATTTTCCACACATGCTAGACTCACTGTATTGGCAGAAGAGTTGATAAAAACATTTAGTGTCTTTGCAAGCGAAACGAATTAACGTTAATTTTACGCACGTAGGGAAAGCTGTATATTTGACTCTTCTTAATGTAGGAAGAAAAGAGGAGACTAAACATAACACTTCAAGAAATTAGATGGCACGGTCGAGGCGGACAGGGAGCTTGGACTGCAAGCGAACTGCTCGCTAAAGCCGCCATGCAAGAAGAAAAATACGTTCAGGCTTTTCCGGAGTTCGGACGGTTCCCGCCACGAACGTTGCCATCAAAGTTTTAGAGAAGATTCATCACCAATACCGCATGTTGGGGGGTTGCCCGCGCATCGGGAACGGTGAATTTGGAAAGTATTGAAAAGGCGTGAAAGAATTCTTGAAGGAGTTCATTGCTTAAAATAGTTGAAATCGTCTTAATTGTGGTTTTCGTGCATACTACATGTGGTTCTTTCGCTAGAAGACTATTAGAAAATCGCTATGTGCCCTCTTCAATCACATGGTTTATTGATGGGGTTTCTTTTTCATAAGCGGGTATTTTGCCTCTCAATAATTTGTCTTCAAAAGTTTCTCTTTCTATCTTGTAAAAGACACCTATAGGAATTCTCTCTTTTTCATCTGCTCTCTCCCAGGCAGCTCTAAAATCTTCGGTGTCGTGTCCTTTTTCGTTGAGATAATAAACATGTTCTCTTAGGAACTGTGTCGTATCATGGTATGTCTTACACGGTTGAAGTACATCTATGAAGGAAAAACCGTGATGTTTTACGGCTTCTTTGAGGAGACTTACAAGATGCTTTATGTCAAAAGAAAAGCCTCTAGCTATAAAAGTCGCGCCAGACGTTAGCATCAGGTGAATAGGATTGATGGGGATTTCTATGTTTCCTTTTGGCATGGCCTTAGTTCTAAAACCTAAAGAACTTGTAGCTGTTGCTTGCCCTGTTGTCAGCGCAAAAACTCCATTGTTGTGAATGATCATCGTAATATCTATGTTCCTTTTCGCCGAATACACAAGATGACTGATTCCTTCATTGTATGCGTCGCCATCGCCAGCAAATCCTATTACTTTCAAATTCGGATTAGCAATTTTCATTCCGCTAATTATCGGAGGGACTCTTCCATGGAGCGCGTCAAAACTGTTAACATTGATGTAATCAACTATCTTGTTATGACACCCTATACCTGACGCTATAACTATCTCCTCATGTCTAATTTCTCCAGAATCAACTAAGTCCTGGATTGCACGCTTTACAGCAGCGAGAATACCAAAATCCCCACATCCTCCGCACCAAGTCTTCTCAGCAGGCGTATCTAATTCTAATTTCATTCAAGCACCTCCTCTATTCTGTTGGCAAGGTTTTCTGGGTCAAAAGGCCTAGAGTCGTACTTTAATATTTTCTTATTAACTAGAAAACCTGTTTCTTCACGAAGTAGCGAGGCGAATTGTCCGCTGGAATTACATTCGACCGATATAACATTTTTTGCTTTATCAACATGTTTTTCAACCTCCCAAACCGGAAATGGTTTGAGATAGATAACATGAAGAAACTTAAACTTCTGCTTCAGCACCTTCATTGCCTCTAGAACAGCTCCTTTTGTCGACCCCCACGAAACTATTAAATTATCTGCATCTTTTTCGCCGTATATTTTAACAGTTTCTCTTGATCTAAGATCGGCAACTATTTGAGCGTATTTTTTAAGTCTCTTTTCCTGCATCTTGTTTATTAATTCAGGTTGTTCTGTTGCATATCCGTTTGAGTCGTGCTCGTAGCTGTTAACCTTTACAACTGCTCCAGGAGTGCCCGGAAAAGTCAATGGAGATATCCCATCCTCTGTAAGCTCGTATCTCTTGTAGCCGCTTCCACCGTTAGCCATCTTCACTTCTTCTTTACTCACGTTACTTTCATTGATTGATGTTGTTTTGTAACTCTCGGATAGATGCTTGTCGGATAAAATTATTACTGGGATTTGATACTTCCATGCTAAGTTCAAAGCCTCAGCAGTTTTATAGAAAGCCTCTTCCGTATCACCAGGAGCAACAACTACTTTCGGGAAATCTCCATGTCCTGCGTTGATTACGAATTTCAGGTCTGCTTGGGATGTATAGGTAGCAACTCCTGTTGATGGTCCCCCTCGTTGGCATTCGACAATCAGCACTGGAACCTCTGTCATTCCCGACATGCTAATTGCTTCTTGCATAAGAGCAAAACCTCCTCCGGAGGTGGCAACCATCGATCGAGCACCAGCATAGGAAGCGCCCAGCGCCATATTTATTACAGCAATCTCATTCTCAGGCTGTACTACTGTGAGACCTAGATCGTCTTGGTGACCAGCTAGAAAATGCAGGATGGATGTGGAAGGTGTCATGGGATACGCAATGTAGACTTTTAGCCCAGCTTTTACGGCTCCAAGCGCTATACATTGGTTTCCTGTGAGCAAGGGTTTGGGCGGGCGATCTATCCTTTTTACTTCACCGATTCGATCAAAATTTTTCTCTGCATATTCGTATCCTTTTTTAGCCAGCACCAAATTTTTTTCCGCCTTTTCCCTGTAAATTTTAGTTAAAACAGCGTTTACTTCTGTAAGGTCTAATCCGTAAAGATACGTCACTGCTCCTATCAATGCGGAGTTTCTCATTATTTTTAGACCTTTAATCTCCTTCACCATCTTTAAAAGTGGAATCGAAAGTGCCTTGCCTGAACCACTATACGTTACTTCCTCCGAATCATAGAGCATATGGCCGTTACTAACTAATTCTTTCTCATGTAAATCCACAGTTTTTTGATCCAAAGCCGCTATCAGATCAGCTCTCTCGTAATGACCCCAAGTTTCTTTTGAGGACGCCCTTATCTGAGAAAAGTTGTGTCCTCCTTCAATCAAGGATTGGTAATCATCACGTATGAAAACGTTCAAGCCATGTCGGTTAAGTATTCTGCTAATAATATACCCTGTGCTCCGTACGCCTTCTCCTGCCTTTCCTCCTACAAGTAATGAGATTTCATTTAACATTTTAACATCGACTCGTTTGGAATGTCGTCTCTCATATAAAAAGTTTCATCTTTTAAACAAGACCTAGAAAAGGAATTGAAGTAGAGTTCAGCCTTCTTACATGTAAATTGCGCTGTTCGCAAGAGGGGGTGATCTGGTGCAAGCATGTCTATAGAAATTTCGCGTTTAGCGTGGAAACATATGTATTCCCATTATGGGAGGCAATAAATAACGAGTACCAGCTGTCAGCGCCAAGTAAAGTTGTACCCCTAAAAACTCGAGAGAAAGAAGCCGGTAAGGAATTACCTCCAAACGCAAGTATGTTTCAAACACTTGTTCATACCTGAGTTTAAACATGCGATTAATGAAATTTAAAGTGTAATCGATAAACGCTGGAAGCGACTGCTCCAAAAATGTGGCATGGCATAAACGCTTCTCGCTGGTTTAACAGTTAACTTTTTAAAACAAACACTCACAAACTATGTGTTCAAAAAGGTGAATCAGAATATGGTTAAAGTAGACAACTACGAAGTGCCGGAAGGGCTCTACTACACTGAAGAGTTTGAGTGGGTTAAAATTGAAAATGGAAAGGTGAGAACCGGAATAACCGATTATGCTCAAAAGCAGCTCCGCGAGATCGTCTACGCTGAACTCCCCATGAAAGGAGACGCTGTTGAACAGAACGAACCCTACGGAACCGTTGAATCCGTGAAGTCCGTCTCCGACCTTGTAGCCCCCCTAAGCGGAACCGTTGAAGAAGTTAACCGAAAGATTCAGGACTCACCGGAAATCCTAAATGAGGACCCCTATGAGGAAGGCTGGCTTCTGGTTATTAAACCAAGCAACCTTAAAGAAGAACTTAAAAACATCATGAATTTCAAACAAGCAGTGCAGTGGCACAAAAGTCTCCTCGAGGAAAAATAAACTTGCCCCGGAAAATCGTGATCATCGGTGCACACGCTGCTGGCGTTGACGCTGCTTCAGCTACTAGAAAAACCGACCGGAAAGCCGAAATCACTCTTATAACGAAACAAAAGAAACCTGGATACTCACCGTGTGGAATCCCCTTTGTTTTAGGTGGACACATACCCAGCTTTGACAACCTCGTTGTTTTTCCGCCATCCTATTTCCGCATGATGAAACTCAACCTACTGTTAGAGACTACAGCGACAAACATCAATCTAAACGAAAAAACCGTTGAGATACAAGACAAAACGGGAAAACAACGGACACTCACATACGATAGTCTCATCTTCGCCACGGGGGCTTATCCTTTCATACCACCAATAAAAGGGAAAGAAAAAAAAGGATTACACGTAATCCGCACACTTGAAGATGGGAAAAAAATCGACCAGGTTATAAGAAGCGGCGCAAAATCTGCGGTTGTCATGGGAGCCGGGCTCATAGGGCTTGAAATGGCGGTGGCGCTCGTTGAAAGAGGATTAAAAACCACAGTGGTAGAACTTTTGCCGCAAATCTTGCCCACCATGCTAGATAAAGACATGGCGAAAGGCGTCCAACAAATACTTGAACAGAAGGGAGTAAACATTATGACTGGAAAAGGAGTCGAGGAATTCCTCGGAACTGAAAAAGTCACCGAGATATCAGCTGGTGGAGAACAAATTACAGCCGACTTATTCGTGTGCGCCTTCGGTGTAAGAGCAAACGTTGAGCTAGCTAAAAATGCTGGCATAGTGCTCGGTGAAACTAGAGCGATAAAGACGAACATGAGAATGGAAACCAACGTTGAAGACGTTTACGCCGCTGGGGATTGTGCTGAATGCGTGCACATGGTTACGCAACGACCAGCCTTGCCTCAACTCGGAACCACCGCGGTTAAGCAGGCAAAAGTAGCAGGAACAAACGCCGCCGGCGGCTACTCAATTTTCCCCGGAGTTTTAGGTTCAGCAATAACCAAATTCTTCGACACCGAAATAGGTGTCACCGGCTTAACTGAATTCTTTGCGAGAAAATCCGGACTTGAAACAATTGTTGGTACAGTCACTTCAAAAACCAGACCAGAATACTATCCGGGCGGCTTACCAATCAAAGTGAAAATTGTGGTGGAGAAGGAAACAGAGAGAATCATCGGCGGTCAAATAGTCGGCGGAGAAGAGGTAACTCAGCGGATAAATGCGTTGTCCTTCGCCATACAGAAACAGATGACAATACGGGAACTAGCTAAAGCGGACACTTGTTACGCTCCACCGTTAAACGAAACGTGGGAACCAATGATTTTGGCCGCGCATGTAGCGCTTCGAAAACTTCGGCGACCCTAAAGAAGACTTTAAATTCTGACCCTATTTATCATAGAATCGGGGATAAGTAATGAGTGAAAAGTTGCCTGTTTCTGAATTCTACAAAGTAGTTGACCACGTGACAATCTTCAAAAGTGACAAATGGTGGGAAGCCATTGTGGTCGTTGAATCTTTTGGAAAACGCTCCATAGCCATGTACCTCTGGGTGTTTAGAGATGGAGTTTGGAAGAGAAAACACAAATTTACCGTAAGAAACCTTGAAGAATTGAATAAAGTGAAAAACGCCATGGACCGGCTTGCGCCAAAAGTTTACGGATGATCAAGCTTTCAGCCGATTTTTCTAAGAAAAACGTTGTTTCCCTTTCAACAAGTTTACTAAGAAAATTTTGATTTTATCGTTTGCGTTTAGAATAGTTTCGATAGTTTCGTCACCTTTTTCCGTGAGTTTATAAACTCTTTTTCTATCGTTTTTTCTACCCTCTATCAGTCCTTTTCTCTCCATGGAGTATAATAATGAGTAAACGGTGCCGGAGCTTACTAGAAGGTTGAATTTATGGTGAATAAATCCGATGACGTCGTAGCCACTCATGGGTTTGTTTCTTAGTTCCGCTAAAACCAGCATGTCCATGAAGTTTTTGATGATTCTTTCACGCATTTTCTTCAAGACTTTTGTTTCCAACATACCACCGGCCGTTAACATAACCATGTTTAACCACGGTTTAACTTTTTACATTTAATATAAATATTTAACTTTTATTCTAACTCTAAATCAAACGCCAAAACAGATTCTGGCATGTATAATCTTTAAGCCTTCATTCCTACACTTCTGTATTATCACGTTCAAGACTATGCTTATGGCTGCTACGTTCTAAGGTTTAAAGGATGGAATTTCAACAAAAATGGTAGCGGGGAAAATTTTAACAGCTAGCGATATGTTTACATGTTAATAAAAGTTATTTCTGAGTTTTACGCTACCAGAAAGCTAGGTGTACAAATTTGATTTCGTGGAAGCATTCTTTTAAGGGAATAAATGAGGAATTAGAGTTAGTAAAGAAAAAGAAGCAAGCATTAGACGATTTATTCAACGCAGGGAAGATTTCACAAACCACCTACGACTGCTACAACAAGGAGCTCACCGACGCCATCGTAGAGATTGAGGAACGCCAAAAAACTGTGCTGAGCAAAATGAGTTCAAAAGCCGAGGAGCTGGAACAGCAAATCCAAACCTTGGAAATGCTTCTAGCAGATTCGGAGATTAGACATGCTGCCGGAGAAATGGATGATGAACCATACACGCATCAGAATGAAGTTCTAACTATGGGGCTTAAAGCTACCAAACAAGAGTTGAACCGCCTTCAAGAGGGTATTGCTCAGTTCATGCCTAAAGAAGTAGAAATGGCTGAACCCGAAGTTTCGCCTGCACCAGCGCCCTTAGAGCTTGAGGCAACAACGCCTGTGGAAACGGCTGTAGAGGAAACGGCTGAACTGCCCACAGAACCACCATTAGCGGAGACAATCGAAACCCCGCAAGAAACCGTCGAGGTTGTTGAAGAAGCTACTCAAGAAGAAAGAGTGGCACCCGTAAAGGAAGCAGAAGAAGCTTCTTTAGAAGAACATGGTGAAGAAGAACCATTAGAAGTAGAAGTGAAAGAGCCTGAGAAAAAAGAAGCACCTGTAGAAAAAGCAGAGGAAGAAACAGTGGAAGAATCGGGAGAAGAGATGTCGATGGAAGAAAACTATGAGAGCTCCGAAGAGGAAAGTAGCAGCCTCAAAGAGAAAACGTCAGAAGGGTTTTCTTAACCGTTAAACCTTCAACCTCCTTTTTTTCCATAACCCTTAGTTTCCTGAATCAACATTCATATTTTGTTCCGGTACCTATATGTTCTGGTAAACACAAAATGTTACATTCAACACTTTAGAGACGGTTACTTGAAAGTAGGAATAACTTACCACGAAAAGTTTCGCCAATACGATTTAGGCCCTGGGCATCCCTTTAGGGGAGACCGTTTTGTGAATGTGATACAGTTTTTTCAAGAACAAGGGTTAGTTCGCCTGCCCAACGTGACTGTTTTGGAGCCGAAACCCGCTGCTAAACAGGATTTGCTTAGGGTTCATGATAAAAGCTATGTGGATTTGATTTTTCGTTTAGCTGAACAACGAAAACCATACGACATTGAAACTCCAGCTTCGCCGGAGATTTTGGAAGCTGCTATGTTAATAATAGGTGGAGCGTTGGAAAGTGGAAGAGCGATATGCGAGGGAAAGCTGGACCGTGCGGTGGCGTTGGGCTGTGGTTTACATCACGCCGGCCGAAACTACGGAGGGGGATTCTGCCTCTTCAACGATATAGCTGTACTTGTGGAGTTTCTACGAGAAAAATATGAGTTGAAACGCGTTTTAATTTTGGATTATGATGTGCATTTTGGAAATGGAACAAGCGATATTTACTACGCAGACCCAACGGTGTTGTTTATTTCGTTCCACCAAGACCCCAGAACCCTCTACCCAGGCACAGGCTTCATAGAAGAGATTGGTAAAGACGCGGGGGAGGGCTACAACGTGAATGCACCTTTACCACCCGGCACAGGCGACGCAACCTATCTACATGCGTTGGGAGAAATCTTTGTTCCCCTCGCGGAGGAGTTTAAGCCCGAGCTTATCATCGCCAACGGGGGAAGCGACCCCCACTTCGCTGACGGGCTTGGAAACTTGGCACTCACCGTGAAAGGATTTTTTTCTTTGTCCAAAACTATCGCCGAAACAGCTGAGAAAATTTGCGATGGTAGAGTCATTTTGATGCCTGGGAGCGGGTATAATCCAGAGGTTCTACCTCGCTGTTG
Organism: Thermoproteota archaeon; assembly: GCA_034660895.1. Taxonomy (GTDB): domain Archaea; phylum Thermoproteota; class Bathyarchaeia; order Bathyarchaeales; family JAYEKF01; genus JAYEKF01. Next base: position 8,554 of record JAYEKF010000059.1, read on the forward strand.
GTACGCCCTCGCCGCTGGAGTGGCTGGCTTGGAAACCATTCATGTAGACGACACGTATGTTCCACCGTTGGAGCCTCAGAAGACACGTCGATTAGTTGAAGGCACGGTTTTGAATTTAAAACGAATTTTAAAGAACTATTGGAAGTGTTTTCGCTAACCTACAGAAGATTTCACCCTCTTTCGAGAGGTTTCACCATAACCGCGGTTCCCCAAGCAGCGAAAATCGTTGCTGTGCCCTGTAATATGTCACTGGTTTCAAAATCTATTCCTATAACTGCGTTAGCTCCTTTCCTTTGAGCGTATTTAACCATCCTTTCTAACGATTCATTCCGCGCTTTTTCACATTCTGAACTATAAGAGGTTACTTCACCGCCGAAAATTCCCTCTATTCCAGCTACAATTTTTCCACCAACGCCTCTTGTTCTAACGGTTAACCCGTGAACAACGCCCAAAACTTTTACAATTTCATAGCCCGGCACAGTGGGGGTGGTAGCAATAATCACGTTTTCTTCTTTTCCACCCAATTTTATCTCTTCCTTTTCTGTTTTCTATATTTTGATTGTTGAACTTTAGCGTTTTGGATATACCAAAAAAGAGCTAAACTCACATCGGCGACGCTTAAAGATATTAGCAAGAACAGTAATGCTCTACATATTCCAACGACTAAGGAGATGCATATGGAAAATATCCAGAAACTCCGTGAAAAATTTCCAGTTGTAAAGAACCATGTATTTCTGAACCATGCGGCTCAATCTCCTCTCCCTAAGCCAGTTCAGGAAGCTATGCAAAAGTACATTCAGGAACACTCTGAATTCCCAGAAACCTCTGTAGAATGGGATTGTGGAAAACCTTTATTCGCGAAGCTGATTGGCGCAGAGTCGGATGAAATAGCGTTGGTTACGAATACTTCTACAGGTTTAAACATCGTCGCTAACATGCTTGACTATTCTTCTGAGTCTAATGTGGTGACCACAGATTTGGAATATCCCTCTGTGGTTTACCCGTGGTTGAGAAAGAAGTTGAACGTGGAGGTTCGGTATGTACGGAACGTGAATGGAAAGATTCTTTTAGAGGACGTGGAAAGGCTGGTGGACGACCAAACGATTGTGTTGGCGGTTAGCGACGTTGAATACGTGAACGGATTCAAGCACAACCTAGGTGCGTTAGCGGACATCGCTCACAAACATGGCGCCTTTCTCCTAGTGGACGCTATTCAGTCGGCGGGGGTCATGCAAATCAACGTGAAAAAGGATGACGTGGATTTTCTAGCCACCGGCTGCTACAAGTGGCTTCTTGGGCCGGCTGGAATAGGTTATCTCTATGTGCGAAAAGAGCTTATTGAAAAGTTTGAACCCCCATTTGTAGGTTGGGCTAGTGTTACGCCGGAGGTTTTTGAAACAATCGATTTTTGGGACATTTGGAAGTTGAGGCTTTCAGAAAATGCAGGTCGCTTTGAAGTTGGGTCGCCTAGTATTGTTAGTTTCGTGGGGGCTCAAGCTGCACTTAAACTTCTCTTAGACACGGGAATAGCCCCTATTGAAAAACGAGTACTACACCTAACCGACTATCTCATCGAATCGCTGAAGGAACTTAAATTCAAGCTTCAAACTCCAGAAGACCATAACTGCCGCTCTGGCATAGTTAACTTCCTCATGGAAAAACCAGAAGAGAAAGCGGAGGAACTGCGTGGAAAAGGAATTTTTGTTTCAGCGCGTGCACATGGAATACGTGTTTCACCACACTTCTATAACATTGAACAGGAAATTGACTGCTTCATTAACGAACTCCAAAAATAAACGAAAAGAGGATGTGTTTGTGCTGAAAGTCTCATTGTTTCACGGAGCACCCCTCTTTAAAAGTGGTTCCCAAAATTTTCAACAAAAATTAAAAGCAACCAAGGTAAAGTAGAGTGTCACAGGATGGTA